>NZ_JAAAYH010000009.1:0-59180 GCF_018035285.1 Streptomyces sp. MK37H
CCCGGACGACCGCCGCCGAGGTTCTGGACGGCGTCGACCTCACCGGCAAACGCGCCCTCGTCACCGGAGCGGCCTCCGGCATCGGGCGCGAAACCGCACGCGTCCTGGCCGCCGCCGGCGCCGAGGTCACCATCGGCGTCCGCGACCTGGCCGCGGGCGCGCGGGCCGCCGGGGACATCGCCCCGGCAAGCGGCCCGGGAACAGTGCACGCCACCATGCTCGACCTCGCCGATCAGAGCTCGGTGCGCGCCTTTGTCGATGCCTGGCGCGGGCCGCTGCACATCCTGATCCTCAACGCCGGCGTGATGGCCTCGCCACTTCAGCGGACCAAGGAGGGCTGGGAGATGCAGTTCGCCACCAACCACCTCGGCCACTTCGCCCTCGCCACTGGTCTGCACGGCGCCCTGGCGGCAGCCCGTGGCGCACGTGTGATCGCGGTCAGCTCGGTCGGCCATGTCAACGGCGATGTGCTCTTCGACGACATCAACTTCGAGCGGCACCCCTACGACCCATGGGCGGCCTACAGCCAGTCCAAGACCGCCAACGTCCTGTTCGCCGTCGAGGCGAGCCGCCGCTGGGCATCCGATCTGATCGCCGTCAACGCCCTCAACCCCGGCCGCATCACGAGCACCCGGCTCGGCCGCCACATCGGGGACATCTCCCACAGCCCCGCCTCGTTCGACCCCACCAGCACCGACGTGTCCTGGAAGAACATCGAGCAGGGGGCCGCGACCTCCGTGCTGCTCGCCGCCTCCCCGCTGGCCGAGGGCGTGACCGGCCGGTACTTCGAGGACTGCAACGAGGCCGGACCCCATCAGCCCGGTGTCCGGCGCGGAGTGGCCACCCACGCACTGGACACTCGCCACGCGGCCCGCCTGTGGCAGATCTCGCTCGACATGCTCGCAACCACCGCCTGACCACGGCATGCCCCACGGGATCCGACGAGGCGAGAACTACCGCTTGTACGGATCCCCGTCAGGAAGCCACGCGTCCGGCGCGGGGAAGCCGAAGTCGCCGACGCCTTCCGTCAGGGCGTCCACGGCGCTCAGTACGGCCGGGCGGAGTTCTTCCCGGCGCCAGACGAGGGACCAGGTCCAATAGATCTTCGGCTCGACCACGGGACGTGCGACCAGGTCGGGTGGGAGTGGAGTGGTCTGGCCCTTGGGCGAGTTGAGGATGGGCCGCCCGCGCCGGCGCACCTGGTCGAAGAACACGGGACCGGTGATACCGCCGTCCGTGATGCGCACGGCGGTGGCGCCGGTGTCGGCGGCCAACCGCTCCGCATAGTCGTTCCAGGACAGCCATGTGGTGGCGTCGTCGTCCAGCAGCACGACGGTGTCCTGGGCGCGGACCGCGCCGGTGTCCTGCCCGGCCGAGACGGCGTAGAGCCGGTCCGCGCCGATCAGCCGGGCGCTGAGTCCGCGCTTCTCCAGGTCGTCCGTACGAATCCAGCACACCGCGAGGTCGAGACTGCCGTCCGCGACGCGGGCGGCCTGGGCATGGGAGGGCGCCACCCATGCGTCGATGTGCAGGCGCGCCACGGATGAGGCGCGGGCGGTCAGGTCCGCGGGCAGCCAATTCACATATCCGAGCCGGACCGGTTCCGAGCCCGTGATCCTCGTGGCGCGGTTGCGGAGATCGTCGGCACGGTCGAGCAGGTCCCGGGTGTGCGGGAGCAGGGCCGCTCCGGCCGGAGTGAGGGCCACCGAACGGCGGTCGCGGTCGAAGAGCCGGACACCGAGGTCCCGTTCCAGCGACTTGATCTGCTGGGACAGGGAGGGACCGGCGATAAGGAGCCGCTCGGCGGCCCGGCCGAAGTTCAGCTCCTCGGCCACAGCGACGAAATACCGCAACTGGCGCAGCTCCACGCTCGCCATGCTACCTGCGATGTCTTCCTTGGCTCCGGTGCCTCGGGTGACGGGCTCCGGCGGGGCGCCCCTGTGACCGGCTTCCTCCCAGCTGGTAGGCGCTTCCTCCTACCGCAGGTCACAGCGGTGAGGGTGGCGGCGGGGCGCTCGCGCCGTACTGGATGGTTGTCGACCGGTCGTCTATGTTGTTTGAGGGGCCGGTGATCAGCGCCGGCCCGGACAACCAACTCCCCTTGGAGACAGTCACCATGAGCACTCCCGGCCAGAAGGTCGCCATCATCACCGGCGCGTCCCAGGGCATCGGCGCGGGCCTGGTCCAGGCGTACCGCAAGCTCGGCTACGCCGTTGTCGCCACCTCGCGCGGGATCGCCCCGTCATCAGACCCCGAGGTCCTCACCGTCCAGGGCGACATCGCCGACGCCGCCACCGCCGAGCGCGTGGCCGGCGCCGCCATCGAGCGCTTCGGCCGCATCGACACCCTGGTCAACAACGCCGGGATCTTCATCGCCAAGCCGTTCACCGAGTACACCCAGGCGGACTACGACGCGGTCACCGGCGTCAACCTCAGCGGCTTCTTCCGCATCACCCAGCTCGCCACCGAGCAGATGCTGCGCCAGGGCGGCGGGCACCTGGTCCAGATCACGACCAGCCTGGTCGACCACGCCAATTCCGCGGTCGCCTCCGTGCTGGCCTCCCTGACCAAGGGCGGACTGCAGTCGGCCACCAAGTCCCTGGCCATCGAATACGCCACCCGGGGCATACGCAGCAACGCCGTATCGCTCGGCATCATCAAGACGCCGATGCACCCGGCGGAGTACCACGACACGCTCGCAGGCCTCCACCCGGTCGGCCGGATGGGCGAGATCAGCGACATCGTCGACGCGGTCACCTACCTGGAGAACGCGCCCTTCGTCACCGGCGAGATCCTCCACGTCGACGGCGGCCAGAGCGCCGGCCACTGACCGCCTGTTGCAAGCCCGGGCGCCGGTACCGCCACCTCAGGCGTTGACCGGTGCCTGCGGTGTGCGAGCTCCCAGCAGCGCCAGGCAGTTGGGCCACACCGCGCCGAGCCGGGACGTGTTGTTGTAGAGCTTGGCGAACAAGACCTGGCCCTCGAGCTGCGCGACCACGGACCGGGCGGCTTCACGGGTGTCGGTGACGGTGACCTCGTCATGCTTGACGGCCTCGGTGATGACCGAGTCGACCATCTCGACCTGGCTCTCGAAGATCTCCTGCAGGCGCTTGCGGACGACTTCGGTCCGATTGCTCATCTCCAGGGTGAGATTCCCGAACATGCAGCCTGAAACGGTCCCGCAGCTCTGCTGGCCGACCCGTTGGGCGGCCTCCGTCTCCTCGAACAGCTGCCGCAGTCGTTCCAACGGCCGCGCGTCGCTGTTCAGGACGCGGGTCCAGTCCCGCCGCTGGGCGGTCCAGTGCTCGTCGATCACGGCCAGCGCCAGGGCTTCCTTGGACTCGAAGAAGTAGTAGAAACTGCCCTTGGGCACCCCGGCCGTCTTGCAGATCTCGGCCACTCCCAGGGCCGAGTAGCCGCGCAGCTCGATGAGCGACCGCGCCGCGCTGAGGATCTTTTCCCTGGCATCACTGGACCGTCCCATATCGGCAGCATACGACCGATCGACTACTTTTTACTAGACCGGTCGGCTAGCCCCTCCCCGCTCTTCTCCCCCCATTGGAGCCGACGCTATGAGTACTGACGCGATGAATGACCCGATGCACGAGGTGCTGAGGCGCTGGCAGGCCGCTTTCGACGGCCACCAGACGGACGCCATGGCCGACCTTTTCACGCCCGACGCCCTCTTCCAGGGGTTCGGCCCGGAGACGGTCTCCGGCCGGGACGCGGTGCGCGACTACTACGAGGCAGTTCCGGACTACCGCCGCGCCCACCTCGGGGACGTCCGCGGCTACCGGATCGGCGAGCGCGTGGCCGGTGGCTTCGCCGACGTCACCTTCCGGGATCCGACGGGCTGGGAGGCCCCGGTGCATCTGTCGCTGGTCCTCCAGCGTGAGGGCGGCAGGTGGCGGATCCGCCAGTACCACGTCTCCCGGATCGCCACCGACCACTGACGTCGGCGACGGTCCACCACCGACGGTCCTAAGAGGCTGAGCCTCCCAGGAGGGAGGAAGCAGGTCCTGGCATCCGCCCTGGTGGCGGGCGCAGTCTGAGGCCCTGGGATTCCCGGTGGCGCGCCCCGTGGAGTTCACGAGAGGAAATGGTGATGAAGGAATTCCTGGTGGAGCTCACCACCACGGTGCCCGAGGGCACCGACCCGTCCGAGGTGGACGGGCGTCGTGCCGCCGAGGCCGTCCGGGCCAAGGAGCTGGCCACCAGCGGCCATCTGGTCCGGCTGTGGCGGCCGGTGGGCGAGCTGCGCAGCGTCGGCGTGTGGCGCGCCGCGGACGAGACCGAGCTGCACGAGAAGGTGCTCGGCACTCTGCCGCTGCGCCCGTGGATGACCCTGCTGGTCATCCCTCTGCAAGCTCACCCCAACGACCCGGGCACCACCGGCAACACCACGTAAGGGCACCGCGGACAGCACGCCACCGCGGCCGCGCGGTGGCGTGCATGGCGCCACCAGGCTTCCGTACCGTCAGACCGTCAAGGACCGCATCGTGACCGCAGCACCTCCGCGCCCCCACGTCACGGGCTCCCGGGGCGTCCGCCACTCACCCTGGGCCCATGTCGCGCAGGCAGCCGCCGCGCTGGGGGCGGGCATGGGTGTCGGCCGTTTCGTCTACACCCCGATTCTTCCCCTGATGCACGCTCAGGCCGGGCTGTCCGCCGCGACGGGTGCGAATCTCGCCACCGCCAACTACGTCGGCTATCTGATCGGCGCGCTCGCCGGGACCTTTCTGCCGCGTCTGATGCGCTCCCCCGCCGTGCTGCGGAGCTGTCTGGTGGCGCTGGCGGTGTCCCTGGCCGCGATGCCACTGACCCACGCCACCGCTGTATGGCTGCTGCTCCGGCTGTGCGCGGGCGTGGTCAGTGCGGTGATCTTCGTCATCGCCGTCAGCTCGCTGCTCAGCCATCTGCGCGACCATCCCGCCCACCTGCCCGGGTGGGCCTTCGGCGGAGTCGGGGCCGGTATCGCCCTGTCCGGATCGCTCGTCCTCGCCCTGCGCACCATCGCCGACTGGCAGGCCGCGTGGTGGGCCTCCGCCGGGCTGAGCGCGCTGCTCGCCCTCCCCGCATGGTTCCTGCGGCCGGAACCCGCACCCCCATCGGCGCCCGCCGCCCCCGGGCCCGGAGCGGAACGGCGGGCGAGCGGCCCGCGCACCCATCGCTGGTTCACCGCGCTCTTCGTCTCGTACACGCTGGAGGGCGTCGGCTACATCATCGCCGGCACCTTCCTGGTGGCCGCGATCGACCAGAGTTCCCCCGGCTGGATCGGCAGCGGTGCCTGGGTGCTGGTGGGCCTCGCGGCCATTCCGTCCTCCGCACTGTGGGCGGGGCTGGGCCGGCGCCGGTCCCGCCCCAGCCTCCTGCTGGCCGCGCTGGGCGTCCAGGCCGTCGGCATCGCCCTGCCCGCGCTGATCGGTGGCATCGCCGCCGCGCTGATCTCCGCGGTGCTCTTCGGCGCCACGTTCATCGGCGTCAGCACCCTCGCGCTCGCGACCGGCACGCATCTGCGCTTCCCCCGCGCGGTCGCGCTGCTGACGGCCGGATACTCGGTGGGCCAGATCCTCGGCCCGCTGGTCGCCACCCCGCTACTGCGCCACGGGTACCACCAGGCCCTGATCCTCGCGTCCGCCGTCGTCCTGGCGTCCGCCGTAGCGGCCGCCCTCCTCCGGATCGGGTTCCCCCACCACATGCCCGCGCTCGGCCACCCGGTTGTCCGCGCGGACCGGCAGTCCACGGGCCTCGGCACCGCCGAGGCCCGGGCGGACTGACCTCCGCCTCAGTCGACGAGGTCCAGCGCGGCGGTGACGATGCTGTCCGTGTCGATGCCGTGGTAGCGGTAGACGTCCTCGATCGAACCGCTCTGGCCGAACCGCGTCACACCGAGGGTGGTGACGGGCGTGTTCTGGATCGTGCTCAGGAAGGCCAGCGTGTGCGGATGGCCGTCCAGCACGGTGACGAGCGGTGTGGCCCGGTCGGCGGGGAAGACCTGGTCGAGGATCCAGCTCGGGTCCTGCGACAGGCCGCGGCGGGCCTGAAGCGCGCGGAAGAGCAGGTCCGGGCTGGTCACACAGACAACGTCGGCGCCATGGCCGAGGGCGGCCAGCCGGTCGGCGGCGGCCAGGGCTTCGGGGATCAGGGCGCCCATCGCGGCGAGGGTCACCACGGGCTTCTCGTGCCGGCGCAGCCGGTACGCTCCCGCGGTCACCTGCCGGCGGCGGCGCTCGCGGGCTGCCGGGTCGCCGGGCACGTCGGCCGCGGACTGGTCGACGGGCCGGGTGGACAGCCGCAGATAGGCCGAACTCCCGTCCGGCCGACCGAGGTTGCCGAGTGCGTCGAGCAGACACCATTCGGTGTCGATCGCGAACGCGGGTTCGTAGGTGACACATCCGGGCTGTTCGATGCCCAGCGAGGGCGTGGTGATCGACTGGTGGGCGCCGCCCTCCGGGGCGAGTGTGACGCCGGACGGCGTGCCGACCAGGATCGACTGGCCGCCCGCGTAGATGCCGAACGACCACGGCTCCAGGGCCCGGTTGACAAAGGGGTCGTAGACGACGCCGATGGGCAGCAGCGGCTGACCCCAGCGGCTCCAGGTGGCACCCAGCTCGCCGAGCAGGCCGACCAGGTTGGTCTCCGCGATGCCCAGCTCCACATGCTGGCCCGTGGGCCGCTCCCGCCAGTGCAGGATCGTCTCGGCGTCATCGGCGAACCAGTTGGGGCGCTCGGCCGGGGACCACACACCGACCTTGTTGAGCCAGCCGCCGAGGTTGGTGGTGGAGCTGACGTCCGGGCTGACGGTGACGATCCGGGCGGCCGCCTCCGGCGCCCGCCGGGTGAGGTCCAGCAGGACGCGTCCGAGGGCCTGCTGGGTGTTGCCGGAGCCGGTCGGTGCCGGGCGGGCGAGGTCGGCGGGGACCGCGGGGGCCTGCCGTGAGGCGTGTCCGGGGCGGCGCAGCCGCCTGGCGACCGCGGCGCACCGGGCCGCTTCCGGCGATCCGCCGGCGAAGGCAGCCCACGGCCGGCCGGGGTCCGTTCCCAGGCGGTCGGCCAGGGTCCTCATCTGGTCGGCGGTCAGCAGGGAGGAGTGGTTCTGCGGGTGGCCCTCGGTGGGCAGCCCGTAGCCCTTCACCGTGTACGCGAAGATGACGGTCGGACGAGTGTCGTCGACGCTGTCGAACGCGTCCATCAGCGCGCCGATGTCGTGCCCTCCCAGGTTGCGCAGCGCCGCCAGCAGGGAGGCGTCGTCCAGCGGGGCGATCAGGTCCGCGATCGGTCCGGCGGTGGAGCCGGTGCCGGGCAGGCGCTCGCGCAACTCGTCGGCGGAGCAGCGCAGCAGGCGCTGGTACTCGGGGTTGTCCATGGCGTCGATACGGGCGTGCAGGGCCTCGCCGCCCGGCCGCGCGAACAACTCCCGCAGCGCGTGCCCGTACTTGAGGGTGATGACCTGCCAGCCGGCGGCGGCGAACATGCCCTGCAGCCGGTCCGCGGCGATGCCGGGGACGACCCGGTCCAGGGACTGCCGGTTCAGGTCGACGACCCACACCGCCTCGCCCAGGCTGGGCACCATCGGGTCCTGGATCGCCTCCCAGATCGCGCCCTCGTCCAGCTCCGCGTCGCCCAGCAGGGAGTACTGCCGTCCCCTCCCGGCCCCGCCGAAGTGGCCCTCCACATAGCGCCGGGCGAGGGCGCCCCACAAGGGGGCGGTGGCGCCGATGCCGACCGAGCCCGTGGAGTAGTCGACCGGGTCGGGGTCCTTGGCCCGGCTGGGGTAGCTCTGGAGGCCGCCGAAGGCGCGCAGGGTGGTCAGGTAGGACTCGTCCAGCCCGCCCAGCAGGTAGTTGATGGCGTGCAGCACGGGTGAGGCATGGGGTTTGACCGACACCCGGTCCTCAGCGGTCAGCGCGTGGAACCACAGCGCCGTCATGATCGAGGACATCGAGGCGCTGGACGCCTGGTGACCGCCGACCTTCAGCCCCGAGGGGTTCGGCCGCCCCCGGTTGGCATGGTCGATGATCGCGGTGGACAGCCACAGCACCCGCTGCCCGACCGCCTCCAGCACGGCGAGCTCCTCCTCCCGGGCACGGCCCGAGCCGTTGCCGCCGATCGCTCTCAGCTCCGGGTCCAGGACCATCACCGACCGCCTCCGCTATCCGCACCACGCCGTGGAAAACTGATTTTGTGCTCCGCCAGTAGACAGATAGCTCCTCAGCTGCACAAGATGCTTCTCTTTCGTTGAGCATTCTGCTCATGCACCGGGTCGAATGAGGGACGTCGATTGAGCACTATGAACAGTGAGCGAGGCGTGGACGCCACCGACGCGCGGATCCTGCTCGCCCTCGCCGCCCAGCCACGGGCCACCGTCGTGGCCCTGGCCGAGCAGCTGGGGTTGTCCCGCAACACCGTCCAGGCGCGGGTGGCCAGAATGGAACAGGGCGGCGCGCTGGGTTCCTTCGAACGCCGGATCACCCCGAACGCGCTGGGCCATCCGCTCACCGCGTTCGTCACCGCGCGGGTCGATCAGCGCCGGCTGGCCGAGGTGTCCGAGGCACTGGCGGGCATCGCCGAGGTCGTGGAGGTCTTCGGCCTCAGCGGCGAGACGGATCTGCTCGTACGGGTGGTCGCCGCGGACGCGGAGGATCTGTACCGGATCGCGGGACAGATCCTCGCCGTTCCCGGCATCGAACGCACGGCGACGGCCCTGGCCATGCGCGAGCTGGTGCCGCACCGCCTCACCCCGCTGCTGCGCCGTGCCGCGGCGGAGTGAGTGTTCGGTCGGCCCCGTCGGTGATACCGCCCCGTTCGAGTGCCAGCCGGGTCAGTTCGACGCGCGTGTTGATGCCGAGCTTGGTGAAGATGTGCTTCATGTGGGTGTTGACGGTGTGAATGGACACGTAGAGCCGGTCGGCGATGGCCCGGTTGGTGAGACCGTCCACCACGAGCGGGACCAGTTTCCGCTCGGATTCGGTCAGGTTCCCCCAGCCCCGGGGGGGGGCCGGTGGTGTGATGCCGTGGGGAGCCGGTGCGCACGCCGAGCTGCCGAAGGCGCCGTCTGATCCGCTCGTGCCTCGCGCAGGGCTCCTGAGGCCGACGCCGGCTCACCCGCTTCTTCGAGGTACGGGATCGCCGGGGCCGTATCGGCCGACGTGGCCAGGAGTTCGCCGAGGTCCTCGCAGGCCGCGGCCAGGACCGGCGGTCTGCCGCCGCTCCGGTAGGCGCTGATCGCGGACTCCAGTCCACGGGGGTCGCTGTGGAGCAGGCCGTCCACATGGGCGCGGACCGCCCGGATGATCCGCTGGCTGTCGTCCCGCGCGGTCAGGCCGCGCAGGGTCCTCGGTCCCGCCGCTGCTCTGTTTATGGAAGAAAGCTTCGGCACTCGGTGATCTCCGTCAACGGAGTCTGCGTGCTATGACGGGCATCGGCGTGGAAATACCGTGTTCGTGCGACCGGCGCCGGCGGCGTGGCCTGGGGGATCTCGACCGATATCACTCATCTGCGGGATGTCGGGGACCACGGCCCCGGGCGAATACTTGGCATTGCCTATGCGGTCTTCAGCAAGTCGGCCCGCAACTTCGACCCGTCGGCCGCGATGGCGGGCAGCGTAACGGTCGCGGTGGAGGAGCTGGTGGAGCCGGGCGCGCTCGGCGCCGACGCGGTGCATCTGCCGGGGACGGGTACACGGCGGCACCGCCATGGCCGGGGCCATGGCGGTGTGCGCGTGCGCGTGCGGGAGACGATCGGCTCCGCCGTGCCATCCGTTGCGCGCGGATGGGCGCGTCAGCTGCGGCAGCCGCCGCAGGTCAATCCGTGGGCCGCGGGTGGTACGGACGATCCGCGTCGGGGATTCCGGGCTCGAACAACTCGAATTGATTCGGGATCGGCCGCCTAACGCGTGGGGATGGGGACCGGTCCCGACGCACGTCCTTACGGTGACGGCCATGGTTCGAATGACGCGCCGCGGCGCGCTGGTCGGGGTGGTGGCCGCGGTGCTGGCGGTGGCCGGGCTCGGCGCGTATCTGCTGTGGCCCGCCCCCACGCTGGACGCCGCGGACATGGACGCGGCACTGCCGACCAGGCGGGACCTGCCCGGGTTCGTCCCGTACGACGGGCTCACCGGTGCCCTGTCGGTGCCGGCCGGCAACAAGGAGGGGAGATCCGTGCTGGCCGGCACCGACCTGGACAAGCAGTGCCGGAAATGGCGCAAGGAGGGCGACGGCTGGGCGTGCCGCCACCTGCATGGGGCGGGGATGGTGGTGCTCGAGCGGTCGGAGAACGTGTTCTTCCGGGTCAAGTCCGATGTCCTCGCCTACGACGACCAGGACGCCGCGGAGTCGGCCTGGGACGGGCTGGTGGCCGACAACCGCGAAGAGATCCACAAGATCCGGGGTGCCAAGGAGCACTCGTCCGATCTGGGGGACGCGGCTGTGTCCTTCGAGGCGCCGGGCGTCACGGTCCTGGCGATCCGCATCGAGACGGTCGTCGTGGAGGCCATCGTCTGGGACGGGAGCAACCAGGTGAGCGAGGCGGACGAGGACGCGATGGTGGAGAAGTGGCCCGCCCTCCAGCTCTCGAAGATCGAGAAGCAGCTCGGCTGATCAGGGGTGGTGGATGCCGTGGCCGCGGCATCCACCACCGGCCGCCGACACGATGAGGGCCTCGACGGGGAGAGTGGCGATCTGGACGAGACGATCCGCCTGCGGCGCCTGGAGTAGGTTCATGTGCCGCCGAACGCATGTCGGTTTTAGGAGACGCTCATGACGCGACTGCGACAGTGCTGGTTCTGCGCGGGCGAAACCACCGCCACCCGGCACGATCGCATCGTCGGGCTGCACAGGGACGTCGAGTCCAGCCCGACCTGGTATCTGGGCGTCCGAACCAAGTGGCAGAGCATCAGCGTCCGTGTGCCACGGTGCGAGCGGTGCCATGTCGGCCACATGATCGCGCAGTCCATGCTGGCGGTTTCCATCGCCGCGCCGATCGCCTACGCCGCCGGCGGTCAGTTGGACACGCTCCTCGGGATCCTGCCGAGCACATCGGCCGGAAAGGTCCACTCGGTGATCTGGGCCGTGGTGGCCTGCCTTCCCGCACTGGTGTGGATCGCCACCCGCCAGGCGTGGCTGCCCTGGCGCCGCCTCGCGCCCCGCCCGCTGCGCCACGCCCGTAGCCACCCGGCGGTTCAGCACCTGAGGGAGGACGGCTGGCGCTACCGGCCGGGGCCCTTTCCGCATTGGCAGAACGCCAAGGACCCGGACCTCGACCACCTCTCCGGGCCGTCCGCCCGCCCCCGGCGGATCCTCGGCCGTATCACCGGCCTGCTCGGGCTCGCCTCCTTCGTCGTGGCCGTCGTCCTGTATCTGCGGGACAGCGAGTTGGCGGCGTTGTTCCTGGTGATCGCCTTCGGTCTGTTCTTCCTCTCCTCGAAGATCGACCCCGAAGTGTGAACGCGGCGGGGCCGGGCCTACGCGTCGGGACTGCTGCCGGTGAGCTGTTCGCGGATCGCTTCCATGTCGATCAGCGACCAGATCTCCGCGATCCTGCCGTCCTGGTAGCGGTAGAAGCCGTGCTCGACGAACGAGATCGGCCGGCCGGTGGGCGGTAGGCCACGGAAGCCCGCCGCGGGGGTGCAGTCGAACCGGATGCGGCACGCCACCTCCTCGCCCTGGACCAGGAGCCGATCGATCGCGTAGTGCAGGTCGGGGATCTCCGTTGCGTCGCGGCGCAGCAGATCCTGGAACCCGGCGATGGTGTCCGGTCGTTGTGCACCACGGGGTCGTGCACGAAGTCGGGAAGGTCGTTGAAGCGCCGCTCGTTCAGGCAGGTGAGGTACCCGCGACAGCGGTCCTCAAGAGCGGGTTCAGCCATGGGATGTGCTCTCTCGGTTTCGTGGGCGCGGTGCGGTACGGCACCGCCGGTCGAGCCGTCAGGCCGGGTGGTCGAGTGCGTCGGCGATGTCACGGACGTCCTTCGCCACGCACTTCCGCACCGTCGCGGGCATGCCGCAGCTCACCTATCTCAACCGCTGGTGGATGCTGCCGGCGCAGCGCGCCCTGCGCGACGGCGACGATCCCATCGGGTCGCTGGCATCCGCCCTCGGGTACACATCCGTGAGCGCTTTCAGCTCCGCGTTCAAACGGGAGGTGGGAGAGTCACCGCTGCGCTACCGGCACCGGCTGCGTGGCGAGAAGCTCGCCCACTGACGCCGCGTTGAAGCAGCTGAGGGCGGTCGTGACCGGTCACCAGCCGCTGACGCGGTTCCAGACGGCTTGGACGGCGGGTGCGTCCGTCGCTGTCCGGCTGCCGTCGATGACGTGGTAGCCACGGTGCTGTGCGGCGGTGGCGCAGGCGTGGTTCGGCAGGATGCGCAGACGGGTGCCGATGGGCAGGTCGGGCAGGGTGGCGCCGTCGCGGGCGGTGAGGGTGCCGTGCTCCTGGCTCGCGGCGCTCATGACCAGGCCGGGGATCGGGCGCCCCGCCAGGTCGGTGACCAGGCCGTATCCCTGGTCCTGGGGCTGGGCCGCCGTGCCACGGTCGCGGGACATCGCCATCCAGCCGCCGTCGGTGACGATCCAGCCGTACTCGGGGCGGTGTCCGATGACGGTGACGACGACCGACAGCGCGAGGTCGTCGATCCGGCACACCCCGAGACCGGCCATCACCAGGTCGAAGAACACGTAGTTGCCGGCGCGCAGTTCGGTGACGCCGGTGAGGTCCTCGGCGGCGTGCGCGGTGGGCGTCGAGCCGACGCTGACGGTCGCGACGGGCAGCCCGGCGGCGCGCAGCCGCTCGGCGGCGGCGACGGCGGTGTCGCGTTCGTTCTTCGCCGCCAGCCGCTGCTCGTCCGCTGAGTAGGCGAAGTAGGACTCGCCCGCGTGGGTCAGCACACCGTCCAGGCACCCGGCGTCGTGCAGGGTGCGACCGATGTCGAGGAGTGCGGGGTCGTCGGTCTTGAGGCCGCCGCGGTGGCCATCGCAGTCGATCTCGATCTGCGCGGGAACGCCGATACCGGCCCGGCGGGAGGCTTCCGCGACGAAGGCGGCCTGCTCGGCGCTGTCCAGCAGGACGCGGAGGGTGACGCCGCGGCGCAACAGGCCGAGCACACGGGGCAGTTTGTGCGGATCGATGCCGACGGCGTAGGTGATGTCGGTGTAGCCGCCGTCGGCGAACGCCTCGGCTTCGGCGAGCGTGGAGACGGTGACGGGGTTCGGGGCTGTGCCGTGCATGAGGGCGGCGACATCGAGGCTCTTGGCCGTCTTGACGTGCGGCCGCAGGGTGACGCCGAGGCGGTCGGCCTTGGCGGCGAGTCGGTCGATGTTCCGCAGCGCCTTGTGTACGTCGACCACCGCGAACGGGGTGTCGGGGTCGGCCAGCGTCCCGGCAGTGGTGGAGGGCGTGGTGGTCATGGAGTGACGTCCATCTTCTCGAGTAGGGCCGGGCCGCGTCCCGCGCTCATGTCAATCGACTGAAATTCTACTTCTAGACAGTACCGCTAGATCCATGCGGCCTGCATAAGCCGGTGACGGACGCAGATCCCATCCCGGCTCCCCCATCGACGAGGACCCCACCTTGCGGGACCAGAACGAATACCTGTACTTCTTGCGCCGCGCCTTCGACGGCATGCCCGGCGCGTTGGAAGACCTGGGCGATGACGTGGGAAACGTCCGCCCACCGCTTCCGGGCGCCAACTCCGGCTACGTGATCGCGTACCACTGCGTTGGGGTCGCCGACTACTGGATCGGGCACATCGTCGCCGGGCGGGAGGTCGACCGTGACCGCGCCGCGGAGTTCGCCGCCACGGGAAGCGCGCACGAGCTGCGGCGGAAGGCCGACGCACTTTTCGAGCGGCTGGCGACCGACCTCGAATCGGTGACGCCGACGGCGCTCCCGCGCAACACGCCGCCCGCCGGGTTCGAGGGGCCGGACCGTCCGCTGAGCGTCCAAGGCGTCCAACTGCACGTACTCGAAGAAAAATGGCATCGCCCGGGACCGCGGGTGCTTCCCGCATGGGTGGCGGACATGGACTTCCCCACCCCTCCGGTGGTGGTCGCCGCACTGCGGGAGGCCGTCGACCGCCGCGATCTCGGCTATCCGGACTGGCCGGACGGCGGTCCGCTCCGGCGCGCCTTCGCACGGCGGATGATGGACCGCTACGCATGGGCGGCGCCCGCGGACCGCGTACGTGAGCAGACCGACCTGATCCAGTGCCTGCAGCTCATCCTGCACCTCGCCACGAGCGCGGGTGACGCGGTGGCCGTACAGACGCCCAACTACCCTCCGTTCCTTGCCACGTTGGCGACGATGAACCGGCGTGCCGTGCCCATCCCCATGCACGACTCCGCCGACGGCTGGTGCATGGATCTGGCCGCTCTCGACACCGCGGTGGCAGGGTCGGGCTGTAAGGCGCTGGTGCTGGTGCTGGTCAACCCGCACAACCCGACAGGCCGCGTGCTGCCCCGTGCGGAGCTGGAGGAGATCGCAGCCATCGCCCGTCGGCACGATCTGCTGGTCATCAGCGACGAGATCCACGCCGAACTGGTCTATGAGCCGCATCGTCACATACCGTTCGCGAGCCTGTCCCCGGATGCCGCCGGCCGCACCGTCACCCTCACCTCCGGCACCAAGGCGTTCAACCTCGCGGCCATTCGCTGCGCGGTCACCCACTACGGCCCGGACCGGCTGCTCGCACTGCGCGACGCACAACCACCCGACCTGTACGGCGCCGTATCGCCGCTCAGCGTCGTCGCCACCGAGGCCGCATGGCGAGAGGGCGACGCCTGGCAGCGCGACCTGGGGCTCGGCGAACCACCCGTGGAGAGAGTGCTGGGGGAGGGCGATGTCCTGTTCGACGGGGGCAGCCCGTTCGGCCCGGACGCCGACGGCTTTCTGCGGCTGAACTTCGCCACGTCCCATGCCGTCCTCGAGGACATCCTGGCGGGACTCGTCCGAGCACTGCGACCGGGGCTGAATCCGGGTGGGTGAAATTCCCTGGCGTGGCGGCCGGAAGGGCCGGAGACTCATCTCATGGCTGACATGGGGGCGTTCCGGGAAGCGGTCATCGCGTGGGCGGCCGGTGGCCCCGGCGGCCCCGCGCGCGAGCTGGCCACGCGGCTGCCCGTCCGGGCGGTCGTCCTGCTCGAAGGGCCGAGCGACGCCGCGGCGGTCAGCTCGCTGGCCGCGCGCCGCGGCCGGGACCTGGCGGCCGAAGGTGTCTGCGTCCTGCCGATGGGCGGTGCCATGAGCGTGGGACGCTTCGCCCACCTCCTCGGGCCACCCGGCCTGGGCCTCCGCCTCACCGGACTGTGCGACGAGGCGGAGCGTCGCTTCTACACCCGCGGTCTGGAGCGGGCCGGCGCGGCGCGGCAGGAGTTCTTCGTCTGCGCGGCGGATCTGGAGGACGAGCTCATCCGCGCGCTGGGCGTGACACGGGTGGCGGAGCTTGTCCGGGCGGAGGGCGACCTGCGCGCCCTGCAGACCTTCCTGCGCCAGCCCGCACAGCAGGGCCGCACCTCACAGCAGCAGTTGCGGCGCTTCCTCGGCACGAAGAAGGGACGCAAGATCCACTACGGCCGCGTCCTCGTCGAGTCGCTCGACAACGACCGCGTACCCGCGCCACTCGACGCCCTGCTCACCAGCCTCTGACCCCGGAGGCTCAGTGAGCGATGGTGAACTCAGGCCATGGCGTTCTGCCCGGACATTCGCACCGCGGCCGACCGGACGTCACGGCGTGACGTCCACCAGGACCTTGCCGACCGCGCCGCTCTCCACCGCTCGGTGCGCGGCGGCGGTCCGGTCGAGCGGAAAGCGGACCAGTGGCAGGCCGTGTTCCTCACCGACCGGCAGCGCGCCGTCGCGGACCGCGGCGGCGACGTCCTCAACGGCCGCGGCGAGCGGCTCTGAACCGACCGTGTAGAGCACCACGAACTGGAAGCGTGTGTTCAGCACCATGTTCCGCATCACGTCCAGTTCGACCGGCTTGCCACCGTCGTTGCCGTAGGTCGAGATCGTGCCGCGGGTCCGCAGCACGGCCAGGTCCAGTGCGAGGTTCGCGCCCAGCGCCACCTCGGCGACGATGTCGACGCCGTCCGGGGCGATCTCGCGGATCTCGGCGGCCGGGTCGCCCTCGCGATAGTTGATCACGTGGTGGGCCCCGGCGGCGGTGGCCAGCCGGGCCTTCTCCGGGCCGCTGATCGTGCTGATCACGGTGGCGCCGGCCCATCGGGCGAGCTGGATCACCGCGTGCCCGACCGCCCCGGCCCCGCCCGCGGCGAGCACCACCTTGCCGTCGAGCGCCCCGGGCCGCAGACGGCGCGGCCCGTCTTCGGCGACGGTGAGCGCACGGTGCGCGGTGAGCGCGGGGACGCCGAGGGAGGCGCCGACGTCGAAACCGGTCTCGTCGGGCAGCGGCACGGCCCGCTCGGCGGGTACGACGGTGAACTCGGCGGCGGTACCGGTGGGCCGCCCGGCGGCGGCCAGGAACAGCCAGACCCGCTGACCGGCCCGGCTCTGGTCGACCCCCTCACCGACGGCGTCGATCGTGCCGGCGCCATCGAGGTGCGGGGTGACCTCGGGGAAGTGCTTGGGGCCGGAGGCGCCGGAGCGGGCCTTCCAGTCGGTCGGGTTGATCCCGGACACGGCAATCCGGACGCGAACCTCGCCGGGGCCGGGCGCGGGCAGGTCGCGGTCGACGAGCTGAAGAACGTCGGGATCGCCGTTGTCGCGGTAGATGATGGCCTTCATGATCCGTCCTCAGAGCCTGGTGGAGCGGGGTTTACCGGCGCGGCCTGGCGTTCCGTCAAGCTGTCCGGCGTATGGTCGCGACCCTAGTCGCGCTGGTCCGGTCAGCCGATGGGGACCTCGTTGGAGCGGGACTTGATGGCATCGAGGGTGGCGAGGGTCGCGGCATCGAAGGTGATCTCGCTGACCGCCATGTTGGCCTCGAGGTGGGCGGCGTCGGCGGTGCCGGGGATGAGCAGCACGTTCGGGGCGTGGTGCAGCAGCCAGGCGAGGCCGACCTGGGACGGCGTCACGCCCAGGGACTCGGCCGCGGCCAGAACGGTCGGTTCCTCGGTGACCTTGGGCGGCCCCGGGCTCCGCCCGAGGGCGACCAGATCGTCGACTCGGCCGAGAGGCCGGACTCGGCCGAGAGGCCGGCGATCGAGGTCCGCTCCAGGCCGTTGCGGCCGAAGCAGCGCACGGCGCGGGACACGTCCACGAAGAGACGGGTGCAGTCGGGGTTCGCGCACTCCCTGGTCTTGCCGGGCTGGGCCGAGCTCAGCAGATCCACGGCGTCGCGGGCCACCGCGCCGAGAACCTCGTCCACACCGCCCGCCCGCGTCAGCCGCCCCGACGCGTCGAGCTGATGCCTGGGCAGCGGCAGACGGGCCGCGTCGTTCACCTCGGCGAGGGCGTCCCTGAACTCGGCACCGGCATCCTCCCCAGAAGGCCAGGACGCACCAGGATGTAGATCGCCTCTCGCAGACGGCGGACCCGCTCCCATCCCCGAGTGTCCATGGGGCCAGGATCGTCCAGCAGCTCGGCCTGGCGGATCCAACGGCCTGATCGAAACCAGCCTGCCCGCCCCTGCCGCCGTCACCTGCCTGGCGGGTAACAGAAGGATCAGGGACCGATGCGGCCCTTGCTGCGCATGGCGGCGCGGACGCGCTCCTCGGCGAGGCCTCGCCCGGCGATATGCGGAGTCGTGGCACGGCGCTGGGCCTCTTCGAGAACGGTGACGGCGTTGGTGCGCAGCCGCTTGGAGATCGTCTCGAAGATGGTGGAGGTCTCGGGCCGGAATCCGGAGTAGCGGGCGTCCATGGCGAAGGCGGCGGCGACGACGCCACCGGCGTTGGCCACGAAGTCGGGCAGCAGGGAGATGCCACGTTCAGCGAGGATGGACTGTGCCCGCGGCGAGGTGGGCAGATTGGCGCCTTCCACGATCAGTCTGGCCTTGATCTGATGGGCGGTTGTCTCGTCGATGACGTCCTGCAGGGCCCCGGGACGAGGATGTCGCAGTCGACGGCGAGTTCCTGGCCGGGTGGTACGGCGATGCCCTGGTGGTGGCGGGTGACGAAGTCGTCGCCGTGCTCTTCCCGCGCGGTCCGCAGCGCTGACACGTCCAGTCCGGCGGGGTCGTGGAGGGCTCCCTTGGCGGTGGAGACGGCGACGACGGTGGCGCCGAGTTCGGCGAACCGCACGGCGGCGGCGTGGCCGACGGCTCCGAACCCCTGGATGGCGACCCGGGCGCCGCTGAGCGGCAGCCGGAGGTGCTGGGCGGCCGCGTCGGCGGCCTCGGCCACTCCGTAGCCGGTGACGCCGAGCTCGTCGTAGGCCACTCCCCCGAGGTGGCCCGGGGTGCCGACGGCGGCGCCGCGGTCGCCGAGCTCGTCCTGGATGATGGCCGCGTCGTTCTCCGTCAGGCCCATGTCGAGGCCCATGACGTATTCGCGGGGCACCTCGTTGGACAGGGCGCGGGCGAAGGCGCGCAGGATCGCTTCCTTGTCGGGGGAGGCCGGGTCGGCGACGATTCCCGCTTTCGCGCCGCCGTAGAACAGGTCGACGCCGGCCCACTTCCATGTCATGACGCGGGCCAGCCGGGCGACTTCACCGACGCCGCAGCACGGTGCCGCGATAGGTGACCACTTCGAGTTCCAGTACGTTCTCCGCGGTGCGCCCCCAGGCGACGGAGTGTGAGCCGCAGGCGTTGTTGCCGATCATTCCGCCGAGGGTGCAGCGGCTGTGGGTGGAGGGGTCCGGGCCGAAGAGCAGGCCGTGTTCGGCGGCGGTCCGTTGCAGCTCGTCCAGGACGATGCCGGGCTGCACCGTGGCCGTGCCCGCGTCGGGGTCCAGGGCGAGGAGGCGGTTGAAATAGCGGGAGAAGTCCATGACCACGCCGGAGCCGATGGCCTGGCCCGAGGTGCTGGTGCCCGCGCCGCGCGAGGTGATCGGCACGGCGGCCCGCGAGCTCGGGTACACCGCCTCGGCGATCTCCCAGCAGGTCTCGGCCCTGGAGAAGGAGACGGGGCTGGTGCTGTTCGAGCGGGAGGCGCACGGCGTCCGGGCGACCGCGGCGGCTCACCGGCTGGTCGACCTCAGCGTCCCGGTGCTGGCGGCCATGGACGACCTCGGCCATCAGGTGCACCAGCTCGCCACCGGGGCCACGGCTCGGCTGAGGCTGGGAAGTTTTCCCACCGCCAGTGTCCGGCTCGTGCCACCGGCGCTGTCGGCCCTGACGTCGGCCCACCCGCGGGCGCAGGTCCAGCTCGAGGAGGGCGAGCCGGAGGAGCTCGTCGCCGCGCTGAACGCCGGTGATCTGGATGTGGCGCTGGTGTACGAGTACGGCCTGAGCCCCCGGCAGTGGTCGGACGGCCTGGCCTGCCATCAGCTCGTGCGCGAGGACCTCGTTCTGCTCAGGGCCCGCGGCAGTGGTCTGAGCTCGCGCCTGGCCGGGCTCTCGCAGGCCCGCTGGATCACCAGCAGGGAAGGCACGGCCGGTGCGCTCTCGCTCGCCCGGCTGTGCGCGGCGGCCGGTTTCGAGGCCGCGGTCGCCTTTCGCAGCAACAACTACGACGTCGTACGGGAGCTGGTGTCCGCGGGTCTTGGCGTGGCCATCGTGCCGGGGCTCGGTCACGCGCCCGGCGACTCGGTGGAGGCGACTCGACTGGCGCAGCGCTCGGCGTTCCGCCGCGTCATGGCCCTGCACCGGCACGAGAACAGCAACCCGCTGCTGGGCACGATGATCCGCTCACTGCGCGGCGCGGTGCCGGCGGACGAGCCGTATGTGCGTGCCACGCGGGACGAACAGCCGGACCAGGGCTGTCGTCGAAGGGGCCGCCCTGCTTCCTTTGGCGACAGGCCCCGCGCCGATACCCCCTGAGGCCCGGGACCCCTCCCGAGCCCCTGCCCTACCCTCGCCCCTTCCGAGGACGGGGGCAGACATGGAACAGGCATTGGACGCGGCCCTGGCGCAGCTGACGATCAGGGACCGGCTGCGCTTCGGGCGGTTGGGGTTCCACCGTTCGAGCGGGGCGCTGGTCCTTCAGCTCGAAGGTGAGGAGGCGGCCGTCCGCGGCTGGCCCCGCCTCTTCCACGAGCGGCACCGCGGCGTTCTGCCGGTCAACTGTCCGGATGAGCTGCCGGCGGAGGAGACACCGGAGCAGCAGGTCGTCACCGAGCTGCTGGCCATCGCCCAGGGCTGCGGATACGACGGCCGCCCGGCCTACCGGCTGCCCATCGCCTTCCCCCGCTTCGCGGCGGCCTTCGCGGCGCTGTACGTGTGGCGGCCGGACGACGGCCAGATGCCGGCCAAGCAGAACACCAAGATCGCACGGATGGTCAAGCAGGCGATCGCCGAGGAACGCCGCTACACCCTGCAGGAGATGAAGGAGCGGGCCGAGGCGCTGGCCCGGGACGAGCAGATGGCCCAGCAGCTGGGCGGTCTGGTCGGGGTGGTGGTGAAGGTGGCCGACGTGTGCCGATTGCCCCACCGCCGTACGGTGCGCTGGTACCGCAGGAAGTGGTTCCGGGGCCGGGTCGTCACCCAGCTGGAGGTCTTCCGGGAGCTGCGCGGCCGGCAGCGGAAACCCGTGGCGGACAAGCAGTTGCTGCTCGTCGAGGCGCTGCTCGCGGACATCGACGCGCATTACGGATTCTTCCGCCGCCTCAACCGGGCGCGGCGCCCGGTCATCCTGCTGCCGGACGTCGACCGGTCCGCCGCGCGGCGGCAGATCAGGGATCGGCTGCTGGACGCCTATGACGACGGGGCGCGCGGGCTGCGGGTCCATCCCGTCGTCATCGCCACCTCCGCCCCAGGCGCCGCGCCTCCGCCACGGGGCGGACAACCCCCCGTGGCGGCCGAGGAGATCGCCGCCGCGGTGCCCGACCGGTTCCGTGCCCGGGACGAGGCGGTGGAGCGGTGGCGGCGCAGTCAGGACGTACCGCTGCCGAGCCGGGTGCTCCAGGTGCGCCTCGCCTCCCCGCCACCGGCTCCGCTTCCCGCGCTCGGGGCGGGCCGATGGGGCCCGGCGATGTTGTCCGCCGGCACCGTGGCGGTGGTGTCCGCGGTGCTCGCCGGGCTGCTGAACTGGGCCCCGTGGGATCGTGCGGACGGCTGTGGCGAGCGGTTGCTGATGCGGGGCGCGGACTGTGTCGGCGTCTCGGACGGGACCGGTGTCTTCATGCCCGGTCTGCGGGGCATGCGCGAGGTCTTCGCCGGAATCGAGGCGGAGAACGAGCGGATCGCGCACACGGCGCATGCGACCGTGGCGCTGATGATTCCGATGGAGTCGGACAACCCGGCGGTGCGCCGGCAGATCCTCAGCGAGGTGCAGGGCGCCTATCTGGGACAGCTCCAGGCGAACGGCTCGGACGCGGCCCCGCCCATCCGGCTGGTCCCGGCCAACCCGGGCCGGGACTACCGGGCGTGGCGGTACACGGTGGACCGGCTGGTCGACCAGGAGCCCGAGCTGCGGATGGTCGTGGGTTTCAACCTGAGCCTGGACTCCACCCAGGAGGCCATGAGCCATCTGACCAACCAGCTGAAGATCCCCGTCGTGGCCGGGCTGGTCACCTCCCAGTCCTTCGCCAACGCCGACGGTCCGGGCCCCTACCGCTATCCGGGCCTGGCCCGGGTAGTGTCCACCAGCAAGGACCAGGCCGCCGCGCTGCTGCGCCACGATCCGGGGCTGGCCCGCGCGCAGACGGCACTGGTGGCCGACACCCGGCCGGGCGACAGCTACGACAAGTCGCTGCGGGACGCGTTCACCGAGGCCCGGGGCGGCGGCGCCGGGGCCCAGGACATGACGTTCACCTCGGAGGGGCCGGAGGTCGCGGGGGTCACCCCGAACGAGTTCGAGACCTTCGCCATGAATCTCTGCGAATCCAAGGCGCGCGTCGTCTACTTCGCGGGCCGGGCGTTCCATCTGGAGCTGTTCGTGAAGAAGCTGGCCCGCACCTACTGCGCCCGGAAGAAGTCGTACACGGTCATCTCCGGCTCCGACGCGACCACCCTCGACGAACGCCTCGACGACACGGAACGCGCCCTGCTGCGGGGCGACCCGGGCGCCGGCACCCCCACCATCAACGTCCTGTACGCGGCACCGGCACACCCCGACGCCTGGGATGTGGAGGTCGGGCGCTGGAAGAAGCGCGCGGGCAAGCGGGGGGCGGCCCCCGGAGACCTGCCGCGCCATCTGGTCGAACCGCAGCGGGCCATGGCGCAGTTGCGCGCCGCGGCCAGGGCCCATGCGGGAAAGCTGGGCACGGTGCGGTTCGACGACGGACGGGCCATCGAGACCCACGATGTGATCCTGACCGCCGCGAAGGCCCTGACGAAGGCGGCGGCCACCACTCGGACGCCCGTCCCGTCGAAGGAGCGGATCAAGGAGGACTACGAGAATCTGAACTCCGCGTTCCGGGTCCAGGGAGCGGGCGGCTGGATCTGTCTGACGAACGCCGGCAACCCGTACAACAAGGCGCTGGCCATCGTCCGGCTCGACCCGATGCGCAGCAAGCTGAGCTTCGAGGCCCTGGCCTGGCCGAAGGGGGCCCCGGCCGCGGACGACCGGTGTGTGGTGCCGCAGAACCCCGGCCGGCCGGGATGAGTCCCTCCCCCGGCCTCGGCGACCAGCGGTAGGTGTCCCGAGGCGCCCGCGATCGAGGCCGTCGCGATCTTCGACTGGCGCCGGAACGGCCCGCGACGCGACCGCGAGAAGCCAGGGAAGAGTTCCCCGTCACAAGCCATTGACCAGGAACTCTCGTTGATCTCGTTGGTAAGGTCAGGATTGATGGCACATCGAATGATCTCCACACCGACCGCCCCGTTCTCCCGCGAAGAGCAGCCCGGCGACATCGCCATCGTCGGGCTCAGCTGCCGACTGCCCGGTGGCATCACGGCGCCCGAGGGGCTGTGGGCCGCGCTCGAGGCCGGCCGCGATCTGGTCGGTGAGATACCCGCGGACCGGTTCGACGCACGCCGGTTCGTGGACCCCGATCCACGACGCCCCGGAAAGGCGTACACGAACGCGGGCGGATTCCTGGCGGACATCACCGGATTCGACGCCGCGTTCTTCGGGCTGTCGCCCCGCGAGGCGAGCCGGATGGACCCGCAGCAGCGGCTGCTGCTGGAGTTGGCCAGGGAGGCCCTCGACGACGCCGGTATCGATCCGGGGACCCTCGCGGGGTCGGACTCCGGGGTCCATGTGGGGGTGAGCAACGCCAATTACGGCCAGCTCCAGTACGCCCGCCCGGAGGCGATCACGGCGTACACGATGGCGGGGGCGGCGCTGTGCAACACCGCCAACCGGATCTCGCACCTGTTCGATCTGCGGGGGCCGTCCATGGCGGTGGACACCGCCTGTTCCTCCTCCCTGGTCGCCCTGCACCAGGCATGTGCCCAACTGCGCGCCGGGGACGGCGGAGTGGCGCTCGCGTGCGGGATCAACCTGCTGCTGAGCCCGGGGGATTTCATCGGGTTCTCCAAGGCGTCCATGCTCTCCCGCAGCGGCCGTTGCCGCTCCTTCTCCGCGGACGCCGACGGCTACGTGCGCGCCGAGGGCGGCGCGGTGGTGGTGCTCAAACGCCTCGCCGACGCCAAGGCGGACGGGGACACCGTGCACGCCGTGGTCCTCGGCACCGGAGTGGGCGCGGACGGGCGCACCCCCGGACTGTCGCTGCCCAGCGCGGAGGCCCAGGAGCGGCTGATGCGCCAGGTGCACCGCCGCGCCGGGGTGCGACCCGAGGACGTGTCCTATGTGGAGGCGCACGGCACCGGTACGCAGGCGGGCGACCCGATCGAATGCCGGGCGCTGGGCGATGCGCTCGGCGCGGACCGGGGCACTCCGCTGCCCATCGGCTCGGTGAAGTCGAACCTCGGCCATCTGGAGTCCGGGGCGGGCATGGCCGGTCTGCTCAAATGCGTGCTGATGCTGCGCCACGGGGTGATTCCGGCGTCGCTGCACGCCGAACCGCTCAACCCCGCCATCGACTTCTCCGGGCTGGGCCTGGAGCCGGTGACCGCGCCGCGGCCCCTGGCCCCGGGGGCACTGGCGATCAACTCGTTCGGCTTCGGCGGGGCCAACGCCCACGCCGTCCTCGGCCCGCCGCCCGTACCCTGCGCGACCGCGCCGCCGGAGGTGACGTCCCTGCCGGTGGTGGTCTCGGCGGCCACCCCGGAGGCGCTCGCCGAGGCCGTCGCCCGCACCGCGGCCCGGCTCCGGGATGCCACCGACTCGTTCTACGACATCGCCCACACCAGCTGCCTGCGGCGCGGACACCACCGCGAACGGGCCGCCGTCGTAGCGGACAGCGCCGAACAGGCCGCCGCACTGCTGGAGACGATCGCCGAGGGCACCCCCGGGGGCGGGGCAGCCTCAATCGGCGCGACCCCGGGGCCGGTGGCGTTCGTGTACTCCGGCAACGGCGCCCAGTGGGCGGGCATGGGCGCCGAACTCCTCGACGCCGCACCGGCGTTCCGCGACGCCGTAACCGAGGCGGACACCGCACTGGCCGGACATCTGGGCTGGTCGGTGCTGGCGGAACTGAGGTCCGCGCAGCCGGAACTGCACCGGACCGAGATCGCCCAGCCGCTGCTGTTCGCGGTGCAGATCGGGCTGACCGCGCTGCTGCGGGAGCGTGGCATCCGGCCCGCCGCGGTGGCGGGACATTCGGTGGGCGAAGTGGCCGCGGCATACGCCTGCGGGGCGCTGGACCTGGCGACGGCCTGCCGCGTCATCGCCGAACGCGGCCTCGCGCAGGCGGACACCGCCGGTGGCGGCCGGATGGCGGCGGTGGGGCTCCCCGCCGACGAGGCCGCCACGCTGATCGAAGGCCGGGGCCTGGAGCTGGCCGGAGTGAACAGCCCCACCGATGTGACCCTCTCCGGACCCGCCGAAGAACTCTCCGCGCTCGGCGACGAGTTGCTCCGCCGCGGTGTCTTCTTCCGAGAGCTGAACCTGGATTACGCCTTCCACAGCCGCTCGATGGAGCCGATCCGGGACCGGCTCCACACATCGCTGACCGGGCTTGCGCCACGAGCCGGGACCGCGGCGTTCGTCTCCACCGTCACCGGCGGGACACTGCCGGGCACCGAGCTGGGCGCCGGATACTGGTGGCGCAACATCCGGGAGCCGGTGCTGTTCGGCCCCGCCATCACCACGCTGGCGGACGAACACGGCTGCGGCACCATCGTGGAGATCGGCCCCCATCCGGTGCTGCTGGGCTATCTGCGCAGGCAGTGCGCCGCCGCGGACCGGCCGGTGACCACCGTCGGCACCCTGTCCCGCGAGGCGGCAGGCGCCACCGCGGTGCGAACCGCCTGCGCTGCCGTGCTCGCCGCCGGGGCCGAGGTCGACTGGGACACCTGGTTCCCGGTACGCGGCCGGGTGGTGCCACTGCCCGCCTACCCATGGCAGCGCGAACACCACCTCAACGGCGCCCCGGATTGGTGGACGGCGGGACCGGGTGGCGGCGGACAGGAGTCGGGACACCAACTGCTCGGCGACCGGTTGCCGACCGTGGAACCCACCTGGCAGACCCCGGTCGAACCGTCCCGGCACGGCTGGATCGGCGACCACCGGGTCAGCGGGTCGGTCGTGATGCCGGGTGCCGCGTACCTGGAGATGGCGCTCGCGGCAGGCCGGACCCGCCACGAGGGGGCCGTGGAGGTCACCGGCCTCGACATCGGCAAGGCGCTGGTCCTGCCGTGGGACGACCCCGGCATGGACACCACCGTGCAGACCCGCCTCGCCGGTGAAGTACTCCGCGTGGCCTCCCGCCGGGGCGACGAGGACTGGCAGGAACACGCGAAGGCGCGGGTGCGCCGCCTGCACAGTGGGCCTCCCGCGCCCCTGGATCTGGCGGCCCTCCGCACAGCCGCCCGCACCGAGATTTCCGGGGAACGGCACTATGCACGGATGCGGCAGGTCGAGCTGGCGTACGGGGAGGCGTTCCGCGGCGTCCAACGGCTCACCGTGGCCGACGACACGGTGCTCGCCGACTACGCCAACCCCTCCGGGGCGCAGGGGTTCCACGCCCACCCAGCCCTGATCGACGCCACGCTGCAATCCATCGCGGCGCTGCTTCCCCACGCCGAGAACGGGCAGGTCCACCAGTTCCTGCCCGCCGAACTGGAACGGGTCCGCTTCTGGCGGACCCCCGCCGACCGAGGCGTGGCACTGATCCGGACACGCCGCCTGACGCTGCGCGAGGCGGTGGTGGACATCACCGTCGCCGATCCGGACGGCACCGTCGCCATGGAACTACGCGGAGTCCACGTACGCCGCAACAAGGGAGCGGCGAGCGGCATCGACCGCATCGTCAGCACCCTCCGCGCCGCACCGCTGCCCGGGACCACCGGCCCGCCCGGACTGCCGACGGCCACCGCGCTCGCCGCCATGCGGGCCACCGAAGTGGCGGCGCTGAACGAGGCAGCCCGACGCCACGACAGCCCCGCCTTCGTACACCGGATCAAACACCTGACCGGCCACTTCGTGACGGCCGCACTCGCCGAACTGGAGGCGAAGGGCGCGCGGCCGGCCGACCGCAGGCTGTACGAGAACCTGCGGGCACTCGCCGAACGAGAAGGCGTGCCCGACCGCACCCCGGAACCGGACCGCCTCCTCACCGAGTTGCTGCGCGACTTCCCCGCCATGGCCCCGGAACTGCTCCTGTACGCGCGATGCGGCCCGCAACTGGCCGGCGTGCTCACCGGGGACGTCGATCCGGTGCAATTGCTCTTCTCGGACACCGAGCGCCTCGCCGAGCTGCACTACACCACCTCCGTGGTGCACCACTACCTGAACCGGATGGCCGGGGAGCTGCTCACCGGGCTGGTGGACGCCTGGCCGACGGACCGGCCGCTGCGGGTCCTGGAGGTAGGCGCGGGCACCGGGTCCACCACCGCCTGGCTGCTGCCCCGGCTGCCCGCCGACCGCACCACGTACACATATACGGACATCTCCAGCGCGTTCTTCCCGCGAGCCCGCCACCGGTTCGCCTGCCACCGGTTCCTCGACTACCGGACGCTGGATCTGGACCGGAACCCCGCCGAACAGGGCTTCGCCGCCGCCTCCTTCGACCTGGTCATCGCAGCCAACGTCCTGCACGCCACCACCGATGTGCGCCGGGCCCTCGGCCATGTCACCGAACTCCTGGACAGCGGTGGCCGATTGCTCGCCGTGGAATTCCACGACAACGACCTCTTCGCCCCCTGCTACGGGCTGCTCCCCTCGGCGGCCGGCTTCACCGACACGGAGCTGCGCGAGGACACGCTGCTCGCCCGCGAACGGTGGCCCGAAGTGCTGCGCTCCGCCGGGTTCACCGATGTGGCCCAGCTCGGCGAGGAGCCCATCTGCTCGGTGCTCCTCGCCGACCGGGGGATGCGCGAACAGCCCGTGCCGCAGCCCGCGGCCACCGCGCCCGGCCACTTCCTGGTGGCCACGGACGGCCTCGACGACCTGGCCCAATCCGTGGTGGCACGACTGCGCGGTCCGGGCCGCTCGGTACGCCGCATCGACGCCCCCGACAACGCCGCGCGATGGGGCACCGCACTGAACGACACCGACCAGAGCACCGGAATCCTGGTCATGCTCGGTGACGAAACCGCCGGGGACACGGATGGCCCCGTCGGCCTGGTCGTCCGCCAGGCGGCAATCCTCAGGGCGATGGTCACCGCCTGCCAGGCGCTGCCCGAGAGCCGCGAGGTACGCGCCTGGGTGCTGACGCCCGGCGAGCACACCGCCGTCCCCGAACGCCCCGCCCCGGCCGCCGCCTGGGCCCAAGCACGCACCCTGACCAGCGAGAACCCCCTGCTGAGGATCCGCAGGATCGCGGTGGCCCCCGGCGCGACCGCGACGGACATCCGCGCGGAGCTGCTCGCCGGAACCGACGAGGACGAGGCCGTGCTCACCGCGGGCGGACGCTTCGTACCACGGATCACCGAGCGCCGCCCCGCCACCCACACCGTCCGCCCCTTCGCCCTGGCCGTGGCAGACGACGGACCGGCCTGGACGGCGGTGGCCGCGCCCGAACCCGCACCGGGAGAAGTGGTCATCGAGGTGCGGGCGGCGGCGCTCAACTACGCCGACATCATGGTCTCCCGGGGACTGGTACCGCCCATGGCCGAGACACCGGAGGCCGGAACCCCGCTGCTGGGCCTCGAATGCGCCGGAGTGGTGACCCACGTCGGCGCCGATGTGACCGACCGGGCCGTGGGCGATCGGGTGTTGGTCGCCCAGTCCGGAAGCCTCGCCTCGCATGTGCGCTGCCCGGCCCGGCTCACCATCCCCATCCCCGAGCAGATGCCGTTCACCGAGGCGGCCACCATCCCGACGGTCTTCGCCACCGTGCACTACGGTCTCGACTACCTGGCCCGGCTCCGCCACGGCGAGACGATCCTCGTGCACGGAGCCGCCGGCGGAGTGGGACTGGCCGCGCTGCGCTACGCCGAACACGTCGGCGTCACCGTCATCGCCACCGCCGGCACCCCCGCCAAACGCCAGCTGCTGCGCCTGCTCGGCTATGAACACGTACTGGACTCGCGAAGCCTCGGCTTCGCCGACGAGGTCCTCGACATCACCGAGGGCCGCGGGGTGGACGTCGTCCTCAACTCGGTGGCCGGGGAGGCGCTGGGCCGCGGCATGGAACTGCTGCGCCCGCACGGCCGGTTCGTGGAACTCGGGAAGCGCGACATCCTCGCCGACAACGCGCTCGCCCTGCGGCCGTTCTCCCATGACCTCTCCTTCTTCGGAGTCGACCTCACCAGTCTGCTCCAGGGCGACAGCCCGGTGGCCGGACAGATGATCGACGAACTGGCCGCGCGCGTCGCGTCCGGGACGTACCGGCCCCTGCCGCACCTCACCTACCCGGCGGACCAGATCGCCGACGCCATGGCGCTGCTGCGGGACTCCCGCCACATCGGCAAACTCGTCATCACGCTCGACCCCGCGGAACCGGTCCCCGTACGCGTACCACGACCGCCCGTGGTCCTGGACCCGGAGGCGACGTACCTCGTCACCGGCGGTCTGGGCGGGTTCGGCGCCGCCACCGCCCTCTGGCTGGCCCGCCGCGGGGCACGCCACCTCGCGCTGGCCTCCCGCAGCGGCGCCGCCCACCCGGAGGCCCGTACGGTGCTCGCCCGCATCACCGACGAGGGGGCGCGGGCCACCGCCTACGCCACCGACATCACCGACCCCGCGGCCACTCGGGAACTGGTGGCCGCGATCGACGCCACCGGCCATCCGCTGCGCGGAGTCATCAACGCCGCCATGGTGCTCGACGACGTCCTCGACGACGCCACCGCGGTGGAGCTCGACGACGAGCGGACCCGCGCGGTGGTGAGCCCGAAACTCGACGGGACGGCACACCTGGACCGGCTCACCCGCGACCGGCCACTCGACTTCTTCGTCTTCTACAGTTCCATCTCCGCGCTCGCGGGCAACCTCCGGCAGAGCACTTACGCCGCGGGCAACCTGGCGGGCGAGGCGATCATCCGGCAGCGCCGGGCCGCGGGGCTGCCCGGACTGGCCGTGCAGTGGTGCGCCATCTCCGACACCGGCTACGCCGACCGGGCCGGCATGGTCGACACCATGCGGCAGGCCGGGTTCGGGGAACTCGACTCCACCACCGCCACCCGGGTTCTCGGCGAGCTGATCACCGATCCCGATGCGGACGTCGTCATGGTGGGGAACACGGACTGGGCGCAGACCGCGAAGCTCCTCCCCGCCGTCGCCGCACCGCGCTTCGCCGAGATCCTGCCCGACCCGGACGCCGATCCCCATGACGCCGACCGGAACATACCGGAGCTGGTGCGCTTGGCGGACGAGCCGGAGGCGCTGGCCGTCGTCACCGAGGTGCTGGTCTCGGCGCTGGCCGCGGTATTGCACACCTCTCCGGAGCGCATCGACCCCGACACCCGGCTCGACCAGCTCGGCCTGGAATCGCTGATGGCGGCCGAGCTGAGCTCCGTACTGCAACGCAGGCTGGACTGCGTCGTCCCGACGATGGAACTGGCCACCGCGGCCGGTGTCCGGCAGCTCGCCCCGCGCCTGCTCGGGCGGGTCAGGCGGGGCGCATGACACCGCAAGCACCGTTCCCCACCCCGGAACTCAATCGGCTCACCGACCGGCAGACCGCGCGGATCCGGCTCTACTGCGTGCCGCCGTCCGGCACCGGATCGGAGTTCTTCCTGCCCTGGGTCGCCACGTTCTCCGAACTCTTCGACCTGGTCGCCGTCGACCTGCCCGGCCGCGGCACCCGCACCGGGGAACCGTCGATCACCGACATCGGCTGGGCCGCCACCGGCATCGCGGAAGCCATCGCCGCGGACCTGCGGCACCGGCCACCCGCCGACGGCTTCTACGCCGTCTTCGGCCACAGCTTCGGAGCGCTGCTCGCCTTCGAAGCCACCCACCGGCTCCGGTCGGCCTTGCGCACCGAGCCGGACCTGCTCGCGCTGTCCGCCGTTCCGCCACCGGGCCGCGACGGACTCGACGACCACATCGCGCGCAACCTCGGCTCCGGGATCGCCGCCATCACCGAGATCATGGGCTGGGAGGCACCGGCCGACGACGCGCTCGCCCGGACCGTCTACACCCCGTTCCTCGCGGACGCGGTGGCGCTGCTGCACCATACGCGCCAGGCATGGCCACCGCTGCGCGCGCGGCTGAGCGTCTTCGGCGGACTCGACGACCCGATGGTCGACCCCGAGACGCTGCACGAGTGGGGCGCCTGCACGACGGCCGACGCCCGGGTCCACCGCTTTCCCGGTGGCCACCACTATCTGCGCACCCAAGTGGCGGAGGTGGTCGGTCGGCTGACGGACGATCTGCTGGCCGCGTACCGGAGTCCGGCCCCCGATCCGGCCCCGCCGCGGTCGGCGCCTCCTTTGACGACAGACCCTGGCTAGGCCCCGAGGGTGTGCGGCTGCTCCGGCTCATCGGTGTCGGCCAGGTCGTCCAGGGTGTCGAGGTCCACGGACCCTCCGGGCATCACCTGGCGGGTGCGCCGATAGCCGTAGGCGCCGTAGATGACCAGCCCGGCAACGAGCCACGCCCCCAGCCGCACCCAGGTCTCCCACTGCAGGAACGACATCAGCCAGCCGGATACGCGAAGGCCGCGCACAGCGACGCGGCTCCGGCGACCAGGAACGAGATCAGTACGGCGGGACCGGCGACGTCCCTGGCGACGGCCGCTGCCAGGCTGAAGATGCCGGCCCCGATGATCGCGCCGACGCCGATCATCGTCAGCTGGGTGAGCCCGAGGGTGCGCACCATGCGCTCGCCCGCGGGCTGTTCGGAGGGGAGTGTGCGCCGGAAGATCCCCTGGGGGGCCTCTTCCCAGGAGGGCGGGAAGCCCGGGCTTGGGGGTGTGGTTGGGGACATGGCTGGCTCCATGGCAGACAAACGGCGGCACGACGGGCCACCGACGTGGTGTGGGTCACCACTGGCCTGAAACCATCACCCAGGGTCTGCCGCGCCCGAAAGACTCAGCAGCGCGGCAACTTGCGCTCCTGAGACCAAGAAAACCTGGGCCCGTTCGTGGCCTCGTCAGCGGGTGAGGAGCGTGTTCCCGCTTTGCTGCCGGCCCCCGGGTGGCCGCCGGCCCGCCGAGGTGCGCAGGACATCCACCAGCGCGGCCACCGTCGGCCGGTGCTCGGCGAAGGAGCGGCACACCACCACGATGTGGCGTTCCATCGTCTCGTGCAGCTCCAGGACATCGAGGGAGGACGGGCGCAGCCGGAGCATCAGATCCGTCACCACGCTGACCCCGACACCGGCCTCGACCAGGGCCAGGGTGGCGGCCGTGTCCGTCACTTCGTGCAGCACCTGCGGTTCGAAACCGGCGCGGCGGCAGGCGGTGAGCACGGCGCGGCCGTAGTAACTGCCGGCTGACGGCAGGATCCATCCCAGGTCCCCGGTGTCGGCGAGCGAGACCTTCTGCCGGCCGGACCTGCCGGACTGACCAGACCGCCCGGATTTACCGGACCGGCCGGCCATGGTCCCGGTGGGAACCGCGAGCGAGAAGCGCTCCCGGGACAGCTCCCGCACCCGCAGGGACGGATCTCGCGGGATGGGCACGTCCGGGTAGTCCAGCCCCAGCGCCAGGTCCACGCTTCCGCCGGCCACCGCGTCGTACACCTCGTCCACGTCCATGTCCCGGCTGCGCACGGTCACGCCGGGGTGCGTCTCGCGCACCTGCCGCAGAGCGGGTGGCAGGATCTCGGCGGCGGCCGTGGCGAAGAGTCCGACCCGCAGCGTTCCGGAGATCTCGTTCCGGGTGCGCTCCAGCGCTTCGACGGCCTCGGCCTCCGTGGTGAGGATGCGCTCGGCGTGCAGGGCCAGGGTCGCCCCGGCGTCGGTGAGTTCCACCCGGCGTCCCACCCGCCGCAGCAGTTGCCTGCCGGTGGCCTTCTCCAGCGCGGTGATCTGCTGCGATACCCCGCCGGGGGTGTATCCCAGGGCCTCCGCGACCGCGGTGATGGTGCCGCGTCTGGTCAGTTCCACCAGCGAACGCAGCTGTGCACTCGTCCAGTCCACATAGGGATCCTAAAAGATCAGAAGCATGGACCGTTGATAGACGTCAACGTTTGGTGTGCTGCACGATGACGAAGAGATCGCTGATCGGCATCGCTCTGTCCTGACAGCCCTGCCGCCCCCGGGCATGGACCCGTCCTCGTCCGGTGAGGTGGCCTCTGGAAGGGAGTGGTCTGTTGTCCTCCTCCGCCTTCCGCACCGTTCCCGCCTCCGCCGATGTCGTGATCGTCGGTGGCGGCGTGATGGGTGCGAGCACCGCGTTTCACCTCGCCGAGGCCGGGGTGACGAACATCGTCGTCGTCGAGCGCGGCGACCTCGGCTGCGGCAGTTCGGGCAAGCCGATCGGTGGCGTACGCGCCCAGTTCTCCGATCCGCTCAATATCGAGCTGGGCAGCCGCAGCCTGCGCGCCTACCAGGAGTTCCGCCACCGGCCCGGCGCCGACATCCGGCTCGACACCGTCGGCTACCTCTTCCTGCTCGACAGCGCACAGCAGGCGAGTGACTTCGAGGCCGGGGTTCAGCTCCAGAACAGTCTGGGCGTGCCGAGCCGCATGATCCCCCCCGAAGAGGCCCAGCGTCTGTGTCCCTATCTCAGCACCGATGGCCTCGTGGCCGCCGCGTACTCCCCCGCCGACGGGCACGCCCGCCCCGGGCTGGTCGTCCAGGGGTACGCCCGGGCGGCGGCCCGGGCCGGTGTCACCATCGCCACCCACACCGTGGTGTCCGGCCTCGACACGGCCCGGGACCGGGTCGTCGGTGTGCACACCAGCCACGGCCGCATCGCGTGCTCCACCGTGATCTGCGCGGCGGGGGCCTGGTCGGCGCGGATCGGGGAGATGGTGGGCGTCAACCTCCCGGTCCGGCCGGTGAAGCGGCAGCTGGCGTTCACCGCGCCGATCACACCGCCCGCCCCGCGCATCCCGTTCACCATCGACTTCTCCTCGACCGCCTACTTCCACAACAGCGACGACGGTCTGCTGCTCGGGCTGGCCGACCCCGACCAGGAGGACGGCTTCGAACACCACCTGGACCCCGGAGTGGCTGGAGCTGTTCCGCACCGTCGCCCGCCACCGCGCCCCGGCCCTGGCCGGCATGGAGACCGCCGGCGGATGGGCCGGTCTGTACGAGGTCACACCGGACCACAACGCACTGATCGGCCGCTCCGGCGAGCTGCCCAACTTCCTCTACGCGGCCGGGTTTTCCGGCCACGGTTTCCTCCAGGCGCCCGCGGTCGGCGAGGTCGTGCGCGATCTGTACCTGGAGCGGGAGCCGTTCACCGACATCTCCCCGCTCAGCGCCGACCGGTTCCGCCGCGGCGCCGAGATACGCCCCGAAGCACACGTGGTGTGAACCGAGAACCCCGATCGAAAGGCCCCGAACCATGTCAACGCTCAGTCAGTGGCAGCTGAGGGCCGCGTTCGCGGCGCGGCTGTCGGAGATGTACGGGCAGGAGGTCCCCGCCTACACCACGCTCGTGGACGTCTCACGCGAGGTCAACGAGGACGTCCTGCGCGCACGGGGAGCCGATGCGACACGTCTCGGGTCCATCAGCCGGGTGACCGCCGAGCGGCACGGGGCCATCCGTGTCGGCACGCCACGGGAGTTGGGGCAAGTGGCCCGGATCTTCGGCGCCCTCGGCATGCACCCGGTGGGCTTCTACGACCTGCGGGAGGCCGCGGCCAGCGCCGTCCCCGTCGTCTCCACCGCCTTCCGGCCGGTGGACGGCGAGGAACTGGCGCGCAATCCCTTCCGGGTGTTCACCTCCATGCTCACCCCGGCCGACCCCCGCTTCTTCGACGCCGAGCTGCGCTCGCGCCTGGAAGCCTTCCTCGCGGACCGCGAGCTCTTTCCCCCCGAGCTGCTCGCGCTGGCCGACCGCGCCACCGCCGAGCGGGAGCTGCCCCAGGAGGAGGCCGAGCGGTTCCTGCACCTCGCCGTGCGGGCGTTCGAGCTGTCCGCCGACCCGGTCGACAAGAGCTGGTACGAGACCCTGGAGCGGATCTCCGCCGTGGCCGCGGACATCGGCGGTGTGCGCAGCACCCACATCAACCACCTCACCCCACGCGTCCTCGACATCGACGAGCTGTACCGGCGCATGACCGATCGCGGCATCGAGATGATCGACACCATCCAGGGCCCGCCGGCCTGGAAGGGCCCCGATGTGCTGCTGCGGCAGACCTCCTTCCGGGCCCTGGCCGAACCCCGCGCGATGCGTACCCCGGACGGCAGCGTCATCAGCGGCGCCCTGAGGGTCCGCTTCGGTGAGGTCGAGGCCCGCGGTATCGCCCTCACCCGCGAGGGCCGGGCCCTCTACGACGAACTCCTCGGCCACGTGGACGAGCAGATGTCCCGGAACCCCTCGGCATCCCGCGGTGAGATCGCGCGCGGCGTGTGGGAGCGACATCTGCCCGGCAGCGAACAGGAGCTCGCCGCCAAGGGGCTGGCCTACTTCACCTACCGCCTCCACCCCGACCGGCCCCGCGACGACACCCGGCCACCCACGAACATCGGCGAACTGCTGCGGCGGGGCTGGGTACGGGCCGAGCCCATCGTCTACGAGGACTTCCTGCCCCGCTCCGCCGCCGGGATCTTCCAGTCCAACCTCAGTGGCGACGGCACCCGCCACAGCGACCAGCAGGGCACGGCGTACGACGCGGACTGGCTCTCCGGCGCCATCGGCCGCGACGTCCTGGACCCGTTCGCCCTCTACGCGCGGCAGCAGAACGCCTCCCTCGCACACGTCGCCCGTGAGCTGGGCCTCACCGACGCCCTCAGCTGACCCCTCACCCCGGAGGACCGCCATGACCAGCACCGCACTGCCCACCACGGACGACCTGCGCGCCCGCGCCCGTACCGCCCTCGACAACATCGGCGTCGACGTGACCGAGGGCGGCGACTTCTCCGCCCGCACACCGCTCACCGGCGAGAGCCTCTTCGGGCTCACGGCCGCCACCGACGCCGACACCGAAGACGCCATCGCGGCGTCCCGTACGGCCTTCCTCACCTGGCGGACCACGCCCGCGCCGCGCCGTGGTGAACTCGTGCGCCGCCTCGGTGAGTTGCTGCGCGAACACAAGAGCGACCTGGCCGACCTCGTCACCGTCGAGGCGGGCAAGATCCGCTCCGAGGCGCTCGGCGAGATCCAGGAGATGATCGACATCTGCGACTTCGCGGTCGGCCTGTCCCGGCAGCTGTACGGCCGCACGATCGCCTCCGAACGCCCCGGCCACCGTCTCGCCGAGACCTGGCACCCGCTCGGCGTGGTCGGCGTCATCTCCGCCTTCAACTTCCCCGCAGCCGTGTGGTCGTGGAACACCGCCGTCGCCCTCGTCTGCGGCGACACCGTGATCTGGAAGCCCTCGGAGCTCACCCCGCTGATCTCGCTGGCCTGCGACCACCTGCTCGGCCGGGCCGCCGACGAGGTCGGCGCGCCCCGCGACGTACACCGTCTCCTGCTCGGTGACCGTGCGGTCGGTGAGAAGCTCGTCGACGATCCGCGCGTCGCGCTCGTCAGCGCCACCGGCTCCACCCGCATGGGCCGCGAGGTCGGCCCCCGTGTCGCCGCCCGCTTCGGCCGCAGCCTGCTGGAACTCGGCGGCAACAACGCGGCGATCGTCGCCCCGTCCGCCGATCTCGACCTCGCCATCCAGGGCATCGTCTTCGCCGCGGCCGGCACCGCGGGCCAGCGCTGTACGACACTGCGCCGCCTCATCGTCCACCGCGACCTCGCCGACACCCTCGTCGAGCGGCTGACCGCCGCCTACGGCAAGCTCCCCATCGGCGATCCGTTCGAGGAAACCACGCTGGTCGGCCCGCTCATCTCCGCCGCCGCCCTCGACACCATGAACAGCGCCCTCACCCGCGTCCAGGCCCAGGGCGGCAAGATCCTGGCGGGCGGCAACCGGCGCCTGGCCGAGGCCGCCCCCGCGGCCGCCTACGTCGAGCCGGTCCTCGTCCGCGTCGACGCACAGACGGACGTCGTACGGGAGGAGACCTTCGCACCGATCCTGTACGTCCTCACGTACGACACCCTCGAGGAGGCGATCGCGCTGCACAACGAGGTCCCCCAGGGCCTGTCGTCCAGCATCTTCACCCGCGACCAGCGGGAAGCCGAGATCTTCCTGTCCGCCGCGGGCTCCGACTGCGGTATCGCCAACGTCAACATCGGCACCTCCGGGGCCGAGATCGGCGGTGCCTTCGGCGGCGAGAAGGACACCGGCGGCGGCCGGGAGTCCGGCTCCGACGCCTGGAAGGCGTATATGCGCTCGGCCACCAACACCATCAACTACTCCAGCGAGCTCTCCCTCGCCCAGGGCGTCAGCTTCCTCTGATCAGGCACTTCTCCCACTCGTGCGCGGACGGCGGTCCGTCCTCCCCCCGTGAAGGACGGACCGCCGTCGTGGTGTGGTGTGGCGGGTGGTGAGGGCGGCGCGGGGTGGACCGCGCCGCCCGACTCGCGGTACCGAGACTGCCGACCCACCCCTGCCGCCTGCCAGGGTCCGCGGCGCATTGACGAGCTCGGGGGACGTCCCACGCGCTGACCTGCGCGGATATCCCCCGCGAGGACGCACCGCCGGGACGTGATGGGCCGGGGTCCGGGACGCACGCCGACCGAGGGGCGTGCGGTGGGGCAGGGTATGGAGAACCAAGAGGGTGCCGCCACGGCAGGCGGTGGAGGAACTGGCCCGGGTGGGCGGCGTCGAGCCGACCCGCCTGCTGGTGCTCCACGAGGTGGCCGAGGCCGCGTGGCGGGAGAGAACGGCGGTGTCGGACGACCGGCCCATGCCGACGGAGGCACCGGAGCGAAGGGGCGTACGCCCTCGGGTGCTGATCGGCGTCTGCGCGGCCGTGGCTGCCACCCGACGGCATCGTCGGCCCGCACACCTGGCAGGTGCTGCGACGATGAAGGACACCGCCCCGCCCGCCACCGCATCCGCATGCACACGCCTGGCCGTGGCGCTGCGCGAGCTCAGGGCGCGTACGGGCCTGAGCATGGCGGCCCTGGCCGAGCGCACCACCTACAGCAAGTCCTCCTGGGAGCGCTACCTCAACGGCAAGCAACTCAACCCGCGCCAAGCCGTCGAAGCGCTGCGCACGATGGCCGGTGAACCGCCCGGACGTCTGCTGGCGCTGTGGGAGCTGGCCGATGGGGAGTGGAGCGGCCGGGCGGGCAGCACGCCCCGCCCCGCGACCGCACAGGCGACGGCGCAACCGGAGTCCGATGTCATGAGCGACCATGGCCGGTCGCCGCGTCCAGCCGAGCCGGATCAACGACACGGCAGGCGTACCGGGTTGCGCGGATGGGCCGCTGTCGGCGTGGCCGCGTGTCTGGTCGGGGCCGCCGTCGCAGCGGCGTGGGTGACAGTCCTGGCGAACACGGGATAGAAGGACTCCGCGGCGCACGAACCCTCGTCCACCGCCCCACCGTCCCCCGCCTGCCATGCCCAGGGCTGTGCCGGCAAGGACCCGGGCCTGATGGGCTGCGGCACACCCGCACGGGTGCGAGCACTCGGCCCGCCACTCCGCACCGCCACCGGCGCCCGGCTGGAGTTCAGATACAGCGCGGCGTGCTCCACCGCATGGGCGCGGATCTGGCACTCGCACATCGGAAAAGTCATCGAGGTATCGGCTGACGGGGGCAGGCCGCAGCGGGCCGAGGTCACCGACACGTACGACGCAGAGGACTACGTCTTCACACCCATGGTCGACGGCACGGACCCCACCAAGCTGCGGGTCTGTTTCGAACCGAGGCTCCACAGCACCCGGGAGTGCTTCACCCGCTGACCAGGCGGGCCCATGCGCGCAGGGCCCGGCCAGGGCCCGAAGCCATGGATGCCGTTTGAGTCCATGCCGTTTGAGTCCAAAAGAATCCCGGGGTACAGTACGACGGCTCCGCTCCCCCACCGCATTCGGCACCCACACCCCATAGGTGGTTTGACATGCGCGCGTCGCACTTAGGTGAATGTTGTACGGTCCTGGTAGAGGATCAGGCGCTCGATGAGTTTCTCGAGGTGGCCGTCGGTGAGTACCAGCACATCACCTCCGAAGCACCGCTGCCGTGCTTCGCTCTCCTCGTGGGTTCGGCGGATCAGGCGACATTGACCGTCGAGCGCGTCGCGTTCGGCCGCAATGCCCGTACCACCGACCCAGCCGCGCGCCGTGAGTTCACCGAGTCGATCGTGCCGCTCTTCGGCCCGGCGTACGAGAATGAGACACGTGGCTGGTGGATCGACTCCCACGACCTGCTGAGAGCCTCGCGCGAGGCCGAAGCCGACGGTCTGGAGATCCTGGGGTCCGTGCATATGCACCCCGACTGGCATCGCATCGGCCCACCGGAGGAGCGACAGCTCATCCTCAGCGAGCGCCCGACCCCGATGGATCAGCACGTCTTCGGCAACACCGGTTGGCCCGTCAACCTCATCTGCTACCTGGAACGTCGCGGCGACGTCATGTACCACGCCCTCGCCGCCTGGGCGCCGCCCCCACCCGAGAGCCCTCACCTCCCGTGCACCGAACTCCCGCTGCGGCTACGGACCAGGAACGTGGTCGGGGTGTGAGGCCGATGACCGCGACTGACGACGAGCGGATCCAAGGACTCTGAGCTCTTCCGCGCGGGAGCCGATGACACCTGGGCGCCGATGACACCTGGGCGCCTCGGCGGATCACCGCATTCCACACCATGATTCCCACCCCCGACCGGCCACCCGCCGGTTTCCGACCGCTGGAGGAATTGCCCATGTCTGACGCGTCCACCCCGGACAGGCCCAAACTGCGGCATCTGGCCATTGTCGCCCGTGACCCCGAGAAGCTGGCCGAGTTCTACAGCGGAATCTTCGAGATGGAGCTCTTCCACCGGGATCCCGATGGCAGTTGCTTCCTCTCCGACGGGTATCTCACCCTCGCCCTCATCAAGCATCAACTCAACGGCGATACCCCGTTGGGCATGAACCACTTCGGTTTCCATGTCGCCGACACGTCCGAGATATCCGCCGCTCTGGTCGCTTCGGGCGCCGATGAGCCCGCCGAGCGCTTCACCAACCGCCCGTTCGCCGAGTACCGGGCCATCGACCCGGAGGGCAACTGGTTCGACCTCTCCGCCCACGGCTTCGGCGGCCCCCGCCCGGCCGCCGAAGCGGACGGCGAGTAACGGCGCCGGGGCGCCGACCGTATGGGGCCGGCGCCCCGCACCCGTCAGCCGACCCGCCGCGCCAACACCTGCCCCGGCCACGCCCCGGAGAGGAAGGGCTCGGTGGGAGTGAAACCATTGCGCTCGTAGAACGCGACGAGTTCACCCCCGCCACCCGCCCAGCAATCGACCCGCAGCAGCGCCACCCCGGCCCGCCGGGTCTCCTCCGCGGCATGGGCCAGCAGCGCCGCTCCGATGCCCCGGCCGGCATGTCGTCGGTCGGAGACCAGCAGCCGGACGTATCGCTCGGGTTCGCCGGCCGGGGCGATCGGCATCTGCGAGCTGGGCCCGGAGTCCAGCACCAGGGCTCCGACAGGTGCCCCGTCCAACTCCGCGATGAATGGGGCGTTCTCGGTCAGGTACCGCTCGACCCGCGCCACTCCGCCGGGCCGCCGCGAGTACGGCATCGTGCCCCACTGCTCGGTGTTGCCGCGATCGTTCATCCAGACCACCGCGGCGTCGAGCAAGTCCAGCACCGCTGGCGCGTCGGCCGGATTGCCCGGTCTGATCCGTATGGTGTAAGTGGTGTCGTTCACGGCGGAAGTCTAGGCAGAAAAATGCACGGAACCGCCGGTCGATCGAATAGGCGTTCAAGCGGATTGCGAAATTCCCCGGGTGAGCGGGAGTTTTGCATCAGACTTTCGGCTGGTTGTGTGCTGCGAGTGGTTCAGCCCGGGACTACGGTGTTTTCGAGGATCTGGCAGAACGAAATCGGCGGCACCGCGGCCCATCGGCATCCGGTGGCGCGGGCTCGGCATCGCGGTTCGCCGTACTGGGGCCCGTTCGCATCTGGCGTGGTGAGCAGGCGCTCCCGGTCCTCAGGCCGCTGGAGCGCGCCGTGCTGTGTGCGCTCCTGCTGCGGGGACGCACCGCCACCGCGAGCGAGCTGGTCGACGGGGTATGGGGAGACGCCCCGCCACCTCAGGCGATCGCCGGCTTACGCACCCACGCCTTCCGTCTTCGCCGAGCGCTGGGGCCCGGTGTACTGCTGTCGGAGGCGGGAGGGTACGCACTGCGGATACGCCCCGGGGCACTGGACCTCGCGGTGTGCGAGGACTACGAGGCGCGGGCGCCTGTTTTCCGCGCTGTCCATCGATGCCCTGGGCACCGGCCTCTTCCTGCCGTTCTCCATCCTCTGCTTCACCGCCACGACCGACCTGACCCTCGGCAGGGGTCGGACTGGCCTTGTCCATCGCGGAGTTGGTGCGCATTCCGGCGACACCGGGTGCTGGGATGTTCGGCGGTCGGTTCGGCGCGCGGAGCACGGTGGTGGTCTCCAACCTCACCCGGGCGGTCGGGTTCTTCAACTACCTCTTGGTGGACTCCTTCGGTCATCTGCTCATCGCCGCGGTCGTCGTGCGGATCGGCAACTCGGCGTTCTGGGTGGCCTATCCGGCGCTGGTACATGACGTCGCCGAGGGGAAGCGCCAGGAGTCCTGGTTCGCCCTGATCACCTCGCTGCGCCATGCGGGACTCGGTGTCGGCGCTCTCGGCGCGAGTCTCGCTGTCGCGATCGGCGGGACGAACGGATACACCGCGACCGTCGCCGTCAACCCGGCACCGTCCTCGCGGTCAACGCCGTACTCGGCGCGGTGCCACGGCAGCGAGTCGGGGCCGATACAACTCGCTCTCCCACACGGCCTTCAGCATCGGCGACGTCGTCACACCCGCCCTCATGACCACACTTCTCGCCCATGGACCGGCCGCCGCCTGGATCCCGATGGCAGCTCTCGCCATGGTCAACACGCACGGCATCACCCTGCTCGCCAACCACCTCCCCGCGATGCGGCGACGCATCAACCACCCCGGCGTCACCGAGCCCGACGGCCGTGGGTAGACGCCGACGGGCGCGTGTCGGCCGGGACGTCCGGGTGGAGCCGGGACATCGGACGCTTGTCGGTGCCGCCGGTGAGAATGCCGGGCATGATGACACCGATCCATGCCGATGGCTTCGAACAGGTCGCGCTCTGCCGCGATGAGGAGACCGGGCTCCGGTCGGTCGTCGTGGTCCACGACACGACGCTCGGACCGGCCCTGGGCGGGGTACGGATGCATGCGTACCCCGACGAAGACGCCGCCGTGGTGGACGGCCTGCGCCTGGCCGAGGCCATGACGCTCAAGGCCGCGGCCGCCGGGCTGAGGCTGGGCGGGGGCTGGAGCATCATGATCGGCGACCCGGCGCGCCACAAGAACGAGGGGCTGCTGCGGGCGCACGGCCGTGCCCTCGCGGCCTTCGAGGGGCGGTTCATCCCGGTCAACGACATCGGCACCACGCAGGCCGACATCCGAGTGATCGGACGGGAGACCTCGCCGGTGTGCGCGGCCGGGGATCCCTCTCCCCTGACGGCGCTGGGGGTCCTGGAGGGAATCCGTGCCTGTCTGCGCGCCTCCGGTGGTGACGGCGGCCTGGCCGGGGTGCGGGTATGCGTCCAGGGAGTGGGCAACGTGGGATCGGCCCTGGCCGATCTGCTGGCCGCGGAGGCCGCGGAGTTGATCGTGGCGGACACCGACCCCCGCCGGGCGTACGCCGTCGCGGCGCGGCACGGCGCTCGGGTCGTCGCACCGGAAGTGGCGCCGACCGTCGCATGCGATGTGCTGGCGCCCTGCGGGCTGGGCAGCGTCGTGACCGACGAGACGCTGCCGCGGCTGGACTGCCGCATCATCGCCGGCGGCGCCAACAACGTCCTGGCCACGCCCGCTCACGCCGCCATGCTTCAGGCGCGCGGAATCCTCTACGCACCCGATTTCTGCGTGAACGCCGGCGGCCTGATCTTCCTGGAGGAGCAGCTCCTCGGCCACGACAGCGCACACGCCGAGGCACGCGTCCGCCAAGTCGGTGTCCGCGTGGCCGAGGTGATCGACCGCTCACGGCGCACCGGCGTACCCACCGCGGACGCCGCCACCGAACTCGCCCGGGCACGGCTGCGTCCGTGACGCGCCGTGCGGACGAGGCGCGACGGCCGCCGATGGCTAGAAGCGCGGCATTCCGGAGGGCGGTTCCGGGATGGCCCGCCTTGCCGTCACCGCCTCGATGAACTCCTGTGGCGGGAGGTAGCCGTGGCCCGTGACGTAGTGGAAGACGAGATTGGGGGCGATGAGCCATCGGCCGTCGCGGGCCAGGAGCCTGATCTCGGCGCTGCCGAGGGTGACCTCGGTGCCGTCGACGTTCACCACGACGGGATAGGGCGGCTTCCCTTCCGGGTGCGGGAGGGTGCAGCTCTGCCAACCCCGCATGCGATTGGTGGAGTTGTCCCGGCAGAGGACCGCGAGCGCGTGGACGAATTCCATCGGCACCTCACCGCGGGGAAACTCCTCCTGCCGCTCCAGCCATCCGACATTGACCGCCTGGACGCCCTGGGGCACCCCGATGCCGGGGGTGTAGGCGTAAGGGGAGCCGTCCTCGTACCGCACCGCGTGTTCCTCTCGTACTCGTGGGGCATCGCTGATGGCCGCTGCCCCGGCGACAGTACGGTGTGGCGCGCTCCGCACACCGAGCGGGTCAGCGGGCCAGCCGTCCCAGCAGCGAGGAGGCCGCCGTGATACCGGCCGCCGCGGCCAGCACCAGGACGGCGTAGTCGAGTGCGAGATGGTGCGGGGTGCCCAGCAGCAGTCCGCGCAACGCGTCGACCTGGTAGCTCAGTGGATTGGCCTTGCTGACGGCCTGGAGCCAGCCGGGCATGAGCGCCACCGGATACAGCGCGTTGGAGCCGAAGAACAGCGGCATGGTGATGGCCTGCCCGATGCCCATGAGCCGGTCGCGGGTCAGTACGATCCCCGCGATGGTCATGGACAGACAGGAGAAGAAGGCCGAGCCCAGGATCACCACGACGGCCACCCCGAGGAGCCGCAGCGGGTTCCAGGTCAGCGCCACCCCGAGCAGCGCCGCGATGGCGATCACCACGACCGCCTGGATCAGCGCCTTCACTCCGGAGGCGAATGCCTTACCGGTGATGAGGGCGGCTCGCGGGGTCGGGGTGACCAGCAGTTTGGTGAGGATCCCGGCGTCCCGCTCCCAGATGATCTGGATCCCGTAGAAGATGGCGATGAACATCGCGGACTGGGCGATGATGCCGGGCGCGAGATAGTCGATGTACGGCGTGCCGCCGGTCGGTATGGCCTTGAGTCGGGTGAAGGTCTCGCCGAAGATCAGCAGCCATAGGGCGGGCTGAACGGCCCGGGTGTACAGCTCGGTGCGGTCGTGCCGCAGCTTCTGGAGCTCGACCACGCACATCGCGACGACCCGCGCGGGCAGCATCCGCCAGCCGGTGCGGGCGCGCGGCGGGGTCAGCAGCGGATCGGGGCGGCCGTCCGGCGCGAGCCCGGCGGCGTCAGCCGACCCGGGACGCGGTGCGACGGGTGCTTCGGACATCGCGGAAATCTCCTCCCTGCTCGTCGAGGCCGCTGCCGGCGACGTCGCGGAAGACGTCCTCCAGGGTCGGCTTGGGATCGGCCTCGCCCTCCGTTCGGCGGCGTTCGGCCAGCTCGGAGCGGAGTTCGTGGGGCGTTCCGAGGGCGTGGATCCGGCCGCGGTGCATCAGCGCGACCCGGTCGCAGTACTGGTCGGCCTCGTCCATATAGTGCGTGGTGACCAGCACGGTCATCCCGGTGGCCGCCCGTATCGCGTTGATGTGCTCCCACACGCTGGTCCTGGCGATCGGGTCCAGGCCGATCGTCGGCTCGTCCAGCATCAGCAGCCGGGGCGCGCTGACCAGCGCCTGGGCCAGTTCGAGGCGGCGGATCATGCCGCCGGAGTACGTCTTGGCAAGCCGGTCGGCCGCCGCGGTGAGATCGACCGCCGCCAGCACCCGCGCCACGCGCTCGGACCGCTCCCGCCGGGTGACGTCGAAGACGCGGGCGAACAGCTCCACGTTCTCCCGCCCGGTGAGCCCGGCGTCGGCGGACAGCTGCTGCGGTACGTAGCCCAGCAGCCGGCGGACCGCCATCCGCTCCTTCGCCGCGTCGTGCCCGAACACCCGCACCATGCCGGCGGGGACCGGCAGCAGGGTGGTGATGCAGCGGATCGCGGTGGTCTTGCCCGCTCCATTGGGTCCGAGCAGGCCGAAGACCTCACCCGCCCGGACCGTGAGCTCCAGGTCGTCGACCGCCTTGGTCTCCCCGAACGCGTATCGCAGGCCCTCGCAGGCGAGCGCGACGGGAGCGGTGCTCTCCGGGGCGTCGGTCATATCCCTTCCACCTCCTCATGAAGGTTCTCGGCCAGTTTGCGCAGCGCCGGAACGGCCGCGGCCAGCGCCGCCCGCTCGCTCTCGGTCAGCTTCGCCACCTGCTCGCGGACCAGCGCGCCGCGCCGTGCCTGCCACTCCCGCAGCCGGGCCTCGGCGGCGGGGGTGGCCGTCAGCCGGGCGGAACGCCGGTCCTCGGGGTCGGTCTCGCGGTGCAGATAACCCGCCTTCACCAGGTGGTTGACCAGGGTCGAGACCGAGTTGCCCGCGAGATAGAGCTCCTTGGCCGCGGCCGATACCCGGATCCCGGGATGGGCCATGACCAGCCGCAACAGCTCCACCTGGGCACCGCGCAGCCGCGGCTCCGTCATCCCGGCCCGCAGCCGCCGCCGGATCAGCCGCTGGACGCCGCCCAGTACGTCGGCGAACGAGTCGGGGAACTCCTCTGTGGCCATGTCTCCACTTTACCTCTCAGTGAGAGGTAATTGCCCAGGGTGCGGCAGGGGTGCGTACGACGACGTCCGGCTGCCCGGTCATCGGTGACGAGCGCGGACGGCCAGGTCCCGCCCGGCGCCTTGGCGCTCGCGGATCGACTCGGCATCGGCGCACGGCAGTTACTCCTTGACTCCCCCCGCGTCCGCCTGTGATGCTGGCGCGCACATCATTTAATAAGTGTGGTTGATTTAACCCTGGGTGATGCGGAAGGCACACCATGTGGGCCTGCTCGACATGGGCACCGGTCAGCGAGCACGCGATCCGCAGAAGCGAAGACTCTCGAAGGAACGACATGAGCGAGACACGTCGGCACGGGATAGGCCGACGCCACTTCCTGTACGGCGCGGCCGCGGTGGCGGCCGGTGTCATGGGCACCGGATGCACCCCCGAGGACGCGCAGGGGGCAAGCGGCTCGGGTGGCGAGCCGGTCATCGCCATCGACGCCCAGCGGCGATCGTTCAAGGTGAGCCCGTACATGACCGGGGTGAACGGGGCCAAGTGGTACGACGACGCCTACGGGATGTGGGACTCGGAGCACAACCGCCCGGCCCCCGGCATCGTCGGAAAGATCAAGAAGTCCGGGATCGGGATGATCCGCTATCCCGGCGGCACCTCGTCCAACCTCTTCAACTGGAAGGGAGCCATAGGTCCGCAAGAGGACCGGACCCGTCAGGTGGAGGGGCAAAAGGGCGAGCCGGTCGACAGCCGGTTCGGGCCGGACGAGTACATGGCCTTCATCCGGGAGGTCGGCGCCACTCCGGAGATCATGGCGCCGTTCGCCAACTCGACCCCGGAGGAAATCGCCGACTGGGTCGCCTACATGAACGCTCCACAAGGGACGAAGTGGGGCGATCTCCGAGCGCGGAACGGCCACCCCGAGCCCTACGGCGTGCGCTACTGGGAAATCGGCAACGAACTGCACGGATCGAACCAGCGCTACTGGATGAGCACCGACGGTGACAAGGCCATGCGGCAGTACGCCTTCGGCGGCACACAGCGGCAGAAGCGCCAGCACGTCGGAACGCCCACCGACCACCGCCCCTCCGCCTCGGTCAGCAACGGCCAACCGAACCAGACCTTCACCGTCTGGTACCCACCCGCCGTCCCCAAAAGCCAGATCGTCCGCGTAGGTGACACCACATGGCGCGAGGTCGCCGATCTGTCCTCGGCCGGGGCGGACGACCGCGTCTACACCTTCGAGCCGCGCAGTGGCACGATCCACTTCGGCGACGGCCGGCACGGGACGATTCCCCAGAAGGGCTTGAAGATCACCGCCGACTACGACTCCGGCCCCCACGCCGGATTCGTCGACTACTACACCAAGATGAAGGCGGTCGATCCCTCAATCGATGTGCTCGCCGTCTGGGCGCCCATCGAGGCCGGGAAACTCGCGGGCGGAAAGAGCTTCCCCGAACTTCTTGCCGAGCACGGCCACGCCGACAAGTACGACGGCATGGCCATCCATCCGTACACCAACTTCCCACGGGACCTGAAAGCCACCAGCTTCCCGGACAAGCGGGCCGGACACGACTACCAGATGCTCGGGGACGCGGCCGCCGCCAAGATGGTCTCCGACCTCACCGCGCAGATACGCGAACACGGCAAGGACAAGGCTTATGTCGCGGTGTCCGAGTGCGGCGCCCTCTTCTTCGGAGGAGAACGTGACTCCGACGCCTATCCCCAGTACTCCTTCGCCATGTCCCACGCGCTCTACATGGCATCGCAGTGGGCCCGGTTCGCCGATCTCGGCGTCCGCTGGACCGCAAGCAACGATCTGATCGGGGAGAAGCCGGGACTGTCACGGACACTCTTCGGCGGCGCGCCCAGCTTCGTGCGCACCCCCGACGCGATCGTGCGCGAGCAGCTGAGCGACTTCTTCCACGGTGGCGGACATGTCGTGGACAGCGAAGTGAAGAGCAACGCCGAGGTCTCCACCCGCGAGACACCGCTGGGCTCCTCCTACGAAGCGCTGGTCACCACCGCCGCCGTCGACAAGGACGGAGCCCTCAGCGTCCTCGTCGTCAACCGCTCACCGGACAAGGACCTCAAGTCCCGCGTCGATCTGGGGAGTTTCCGGCATGCCGGTACGGTCGACGTGTCCGTGGTGGCGGGCAGGACCTACGACGACTTCAACAACGACGAACACCCCGACGCCGTCACGATCAAGAAGTCCCACGCCACGGCGAAGGGCGACTCCCTGAACTGGACCTTCGCGGCACACTCGGTCACGCTCCTGCGCTTCCCACCGCCCATGTCCCACTAGCCGTCCGCCTCCTCTGCCGGAGGCGGGACCCGCCTCCGGCAGAGGGGGCCGGACCCCGCCGAGGCGGCTTCGGTTCAGCGGCGCAGCAGGCCCGCGGTGAGGCCATCGGCCACGAGCTGGAATCCCAGCACCAGCAGGGTGACGGCGGCCATCGGGCCGATCGCGTACCAGGGGTTCTGCGCGAGGAAGTTCATGCTTCCCTGCAGGAGCGAGCCCAGGGAGGGGGCCGGTGGCCGGATGCCGAGGCCGACGTAACTCATGCCTCCCTCGATGAAGACGGCGGTCGACATGGACAGGGCGAACTGGACGATCAGCGGGTCCAGGCCGTTGGGCAGGATGTGGCGCACCAGTATCCGCACCCGGCCCGAGCCGATGGCCGTGGCCGCGACGACATAGTCGCGCCGGCGTTCGCCGACGACCGAGGACCGGATGAGCCGGCCGAACAGCGGCACGTTGACCAGTGCGATGGTCACCATGACCGCGGTGCCCCCGGAGCCGATGATCATGGCGACGGTGACGCCCGCGATGAGCGCGGTGAACGACAGCATCACATCGAACAGCCTCTGTATGGCGGTGTCGAGCCACCGGGCCAGTCCGCTCGCGAGGCCGATGAGGATCCCGGCGAGGGCACCGATCGGGACGGCGATGACGGTGGCGAACACGTCCTGGCGCAGCCCGTACAGCACCCGGGAGAACAGGTCGCGGCCGTACTCGTCGGTGCCGAGCGGATGCGCGGCCGACGGATGCGCGAGGGCGAGCGGTCCTTGTTGTGTCGGCGCGGCGGGTGCCAGCAGCGGGGCCAGCACACCGGCCAGAACGAGCACCACGACGAGCCCGAGGCCCATGCTCAGCACCGGCCGGCGCAGCAGCCGCGACCAGCCTCCGCCACGGACGACGGCGACGGTGGTGGTGGCCGTCGGCGGTGACTCGGTGGTGGCGGTGGTGGTGGTCATGCTCACTCCATCCTGAGTCGGGGGTCGACGGCCGCGTGCAGCAGATCGGTCACGGTCTGCAGGACGACGAACACCGTGACCGTGATGAGCAGCAGATTCTGAACGACGAAGTAGTCGCTGCTCTTGAGGGAGTCGATGATGAGCTGGCCCACCCCCGGCCAGGCGAAGATGGCCTCCACCACGATCGCCCCGCCGAGCATCTGGCCGATCTGGATGCCCAGGACGGTCAGCACCGGTGGCAGGGCGTTCGGAAGCGCGTGGCACAGCACGATCCGTCGCCGCCGCAGCCCCTTCGCGGTGCCGATGCGGATGTAGTCCTCGTCGAAGACCCGCCGGATCGACGTCGACAGGAAGCGGGCGAGTACGGCGGCGGCGGGGAGGGCCAGCGCGAGGGCCGGCATGATCAGGTACTGCACCCCGATCTCCGGGTCCGCGAGCACGGATACATGGCCGCCCGCGGGAAGGATCCGATGGGTGATGGCGAACACCATCACCAGGAGCACTCCGCTGACGTACGGCGGTATCGCGAAGGCCAGCGCGGTGGCCGCGGCGGTCGCGCCGCGGACGAGGCGGCCCTTGGCCACGCCGAGGACGAGCCCGGCCAGGCCACCGAGCAGGACCGCCAGGACGATGGCGCCCAGGGTGAGTTCGAGGGTGTTGCCGAGGCCATTGCCGATCAGGGTGGCGACCGGCACGCCGCGTACGTAGGAGTCGCCGAGGTCGCCCGTCAGCACCCCGCCGAGCCAGGTCAGGTACTGCTGGGGCAACGATGCGTCCAGCCCCAGCTGGTGCCGGACGGCGGACACGGTCTTGGCGGAGGCGTCCGGGCCCGCGGCGAGCACGGCGGGGTCACCGGGTGCCAGGTGCAGCACGCTGAAGACCACGACCGAAGCGATGGCGAGCACCGCGAGGGCCGAGGGGACACGCCGGAGTGCGTAGCGGAGCATGAGGTCCTCCTCATGCCAGATAGGCATGGTCGAGGTCGATGCCGTCGTACATGGTCCAGGCCAGACCTTTGAGCGACGCCTGAATGGCGTACGTATGAGTGCTGTTGATCAGGTCGATGACAAACTGCTGCTCGAGGAACAGCCGGTTGAGGTCCCGGTAGGCCGTAGTCAGGGCGTCGCCCTTGCCGGTCCAGATCTCATCGGCCAGGCGGCTGTAGTCGGGATCGCGGAAGTTGGACGCGTTCTGCTGGGCGTTGAAGGGCCAGGAGCCTTTGACGAGGGTCGACGGAGTCAGCTGCCCGAAGCCGTGGCCGTTGACGAACAGGCCGGGGATCTTCCCGCTGACGAACATCTTCTGGTACTCGGCGTCCTGCTTGGGCTGCAGTCGGCAGGTGAGTCCGACGTCCTCCAGGTTCGCCTGCACGATCTGGGCGATCGCGGCGTTCGTCGCCAGGGTGTTGCTGTAGTACAGGTCAACCTTGGCGTCGGCCGCGCCGGCCTGTCGCAGCAGACGTTTCGCCTTGTCCGGGTTCAGTGTGTAGGCCGCTGCCCGATCGGGGTCCCAGGCGGCCGTCCCGGGTGACCACGGCAGGCTGCTCGGGCGGCCGATCCCGCCCAGCGCCTGGGCGAGGACCCGTTCCCGGTCGATCGCCCAGGCCACCCCCTGCCGCACCTCGACCTTGTCCAGCGGGGGGACCTTCACGTTGGCCCCGATGTAATAGGTGAGGTCGTGGGCGTCGGACTGCACGAGACGGAACCCCGGCCGGTCGCGGATACCGGCTGCGTCGAGCGGCGACAGATCGAGGGCCAGATGTGTCTGCCCGGAGCGCAGCGAGGCCACTGCGGACGACGACTGCGCGGCGATCGCGATCTCTATGCCGTCGAGGTAGGGACGGCCGGGCTTCCAGTAGTGGCGGTTGCGTTTCAGCGAGATGGACGAGCCCGGCTTGTAGGACTCGACGGTGAACGGCCCGGTGCCGATGATCTCGCGTCCCGAGGCGAGATCGGTCACCGACTCCCGGTCGATCAGGACCATCATCTCGAACATGTCCCACACATTGCTGACGGCCTTGCCGAAACCCACGGTGACCTCGTGATCGCCGGTCCGCTCGGCCGAAGTGACCTGCTGGGCCACGGCCTTGACCTGGGAGCTGGTGGTGTCCTTGGTCAGGTGGTCCAGGACGAACACGACGTCGTCAGGGCCGAATGGGCGGCCCGAGTGGAACGTCACATCGTCGCGCAGCTGGAAGACATGGGTCCGTCCGCCGTCCGACACCCGCCAGTCCTTCGCGAGCGACGGCCTGGGCCGCAGAGTCCTGTGGTCCAGCTCGGTCAGTGTGTTGAAGACGGTGCGGCTCACCGAGAAGTTGGGGTTGATCTGTGACAGCAGGAACGCGGGCAGGATGTCCGTGCCCTGGACCATGTGCAGGGTGCCGCCGTGCCGCGGCCCGCCACCGGATCCTTGCTGCTCCGCGACGGCGCTGCGGCAGGCGGTGTTCAGCAGGCCCGCCCCGAGTGAGAGTCCCGCGGCGAGGACCGTGCGGCGTGCTGGCTGACCACGTTGTCCGGTCACGCTGGCTCCTACCGGGTTGCCCATTTAAATCAGAGTAGTTTATTTAACCGCGCTGGGCTGACCTTGCAACCGAAACCTCCGAGAGGTCAAGGGTCCGGACCTCCCGGCGGGTTCGGGAGCCGGGCAGAGCGCTGCCACCCTTCTCGGCCAGGCGGCCCCGTTTGCGCAGCTCGGCCTCCGGCACCGACACGCGGTGCCCCGGCCTGAGGGAGTCAGGCGGTAGGAGCGGGGGCGAGTGGGTCGAGGAAGTCCGTCTCGGCCGTGTCGAGGGCGAGGCGTACGGCACCGGTGACCACGGCTTGCTCACGCAGGGGCGAGGCTTCGACACGAGGCACACACGGGACGAGCTCGGTCAGCCGGCGGCGCAGCGGAGGGAGCAGGACGTCTCCCGCCGCCGCGACGGCGCCGGTGATCACCACCAGTTCGGGGGCGAGCAGCATGGTCAGCGTGGCGATCGCACGGGCGGCCGCCTCCAGCCCCTCCTCCAGGGCCCCGGCGGCGCCGATGTCGCCCCGGCGGACGGCCTCGAAGACATCGCTCGCGCTCACGCGGCGCGGGTCTCCGTCGGTCAGCGCACGGAGCTCGGCGCCCGGTGTGCCGGGGAGCGGCGGTGTGTCACGAGCCGCCACCTCGGCGACCAGCGACGCCCCTCGCCGGCGGACCGTCCTCGCGATGCCGTCGTCGCGGGAGTAGTCGCCCATCAGGGACAGGAAACCGAGGTCCCGGGCGCTGTTCGCCTGGCCGCGTACGAGGGTGCCGCCGGTGCACATGCCCACCCCCAGCCTCTCCCCCGCCAGCAGACAGACGATGTCCTGGGAGGCGCCCGCGCGGCCCCGCCAGCGCTCGCCGATGAGGGCCAGATTGCAGTCGTTCTCCACACACACCTGTGCGGAGAAGTCCCGGGCCAGCGCGGCCCGCAGATCGACCCCGAGAAACCCGGGGATGCCGGTGCGCTGCTGTACGACACCGTCGGCGTCGACGGGACCGCTGGTGCCGACGCAGACCGCCAGGACCTGCTCCTCGCGCAGACCGGCCGTCCGCGCCACCTCGACGGCGAGCTTCCTCACCTGTGTGATGCGCTGCTCCGGGCCGACCGAGGGGTCGCCGAACGCGATCCGCGCCTCGGCGACGAAGACGCCACGCAGATCGGCCACGGCGACGCGGACGCTGTGCGCGCCGATGTCGATGCCCAGGACATGGCCGGCGTTCGCCACGAAGGAGAAGACCCGCGATGGACGACCGCGTCCGGGGAGACGCCCGTCGGCGCGATCGGTGGTCTCCCGGACCCAGCCGAGCTCGACGAGGTGGTGCGCGGCGGCGTGCACGGTGGGCCGCGACATGCCGGTGGCGTCCACCAGGTCTCCGGAGGACATCTCCGCCCGCTCCGGGGGGCGTTCCCGCAGCTTCGCCAGGATGCGGGCCGCGTTGACCCTCCGGGCCAGGGCGGATGTGGCGATGTCCCCCGGCATCTGCTGCGGCGCTCCTCTCCTGCTGGGCGCTGAGGATCTTGACGAGCACGGAATCTTGACCTCGGCGCGCGCAGCCTGGAAGTCTAGCGCACGCCTTAAATAAAATGCTCTCATAAAAACGAGACAGCAGCTCAACCGCAAGGCGCTCAACCCGTACGGCGCATCCGGTGAACCCGGCCGACTCAGGACGGCCGACCGCAGCAGAGCGGTCGGCCACCTCGCCACCGACAGGAGGGCCACGCACCCATGACCCCCAGCGCTTCCCCCTCCGGCCCCGCCACGTCCACGCGGCGTCCGAACGTCCTCGTCTTCTTCACCGATCAACAGCGCTGGGACACCACCGGGCTGCACGGGAACCCCCTCGGACTCACCCCGGTCCTCGACCGCCTCGCCGCGGAGGGCGTGAGCGTGGACCGCTCCTTCACCTGTCAGCCCGTGTGCGCGCCCTCCCGTGCCAGCCTCCAGACCGGGCAGTACCCGACCACCACCGGCGTGTTCCGCAACGGTCTTTCCCTCCCCCGGGGCACCCCGTCCCTGGCCCGCTCCTTCCGGGCCGCGGGCTACGCCACCGGCTACATCGGCAAGTGGCATCTCGCGGGCGACCACACCTCCGGGCCGGTGCCGGAGGAGGACCGGGCCGGATACGACCACTGGCTCGCCGCCAACCTGCTGGAATTCACCTCGGACGCCTACGAGACCACGCTGTACGACGGCAGCGGCGCCCCGCACCGGTTCGAGGGCTACCGCGCCGACGCGCTCGGCACCGCCGCGATCGACTTCATCGACCGGGACCGGGACCGGGACGGGGACGGGGACGGGGACCGGCCGTTCTTCCTCTTCCTGTCGTTCCTGGAGCCGCACCACCAGAACTCCCGCGACGACTACCCCGCCCCGACGGGCTATCGCGACCGCTACGCCACTCCCTGGGTGCCATCCGACCTCGCCGCCCTCGGTGGCGGCAACTGGGCGGAGCACCTGCCCGGTTACTACGGAATGGTGCGCCGCCTGGACGAGGTGCTCGGGCGTGTCGTCTCCGCGCTGGAGCGGCGTGGGGAGCTGGACGAGACCGTCATCCTCTTCACCTCCGACCACGGCTGCCACTTCAAGACCCGCAACGACGAGTACAAGCGCAGTGTGCACGATGCCTCCCTCCGCGTACCCACCGTGCTGCGCGGGCCGGGGCTGCGGGGCGGTGTGCGGCTGCCGGAGCTGGTCAGCCATGTCGACCTGCCGCCCACGCTGTTGCGGGCGGCCGGCGTACCCGTGCCAAAGGAGATGCAGGGACGTTCCCTGCTGCCGCTGCTCCACGGCGGAGACGGCGGGCACGGCCGGCACGGCGGAGACGGCGGAGACGCCGAGCACGCCGAGTGGCCACAAGAAGTGCTCTTCCAGATCAGCGAATCGGAAGTCGGGCGAGGGCTGCGGACGGACCGCTGGAAGTACGCCGCGACCGCGCCGGACGCCGACGCCTGGAACGACCCGCGCGCCGAGCGGTATCAGGACGCCTACCTCTATGACCTGCACTCCGACCCCGACGAGTTGATGAACCTCGTGGCCGACCCGGCCTATGAGGACGTCCTGGTGGAGCTGAGGCGGCGGCTGGTGCGGCGCATCGTGGACTCCGGTGAGCCACGCCCCACGATCACCGCGCACAAGCCCGCCCCGAAGGCCGTGTCCGAGGACGCCGTCTAGGCCGGCACGTCTCTCACAAGAATCCCACAAAAACATCTTTTAAGTTCCTATCGGCGGAGACGCCACAGCTCACAGGAGGTTGCGTCACACATCCGCGGTAAGGAGCGAGAGCGAACATGAGTGAGATAGGTCGGCGCCACTTCCTGTACGGTGCGGCCGCGGTGGCGGCCGGTGTCATGGGCACCGGATGCACCCCCGAGGACGCGCAGGGGGCAAGCGGCTCGGGTGGCGAGCCGGTCATCGCCATCGACGCCCAGCGGCGATCGTTCAAGGTGAGCCCGTACATGACCGGGGTGAACGGGGCCAAGTGGTACGACGACGCCTACGGGATGTGGGACTCGGAGCACAACCGCCCGGCCCCCGGCATCGTCGGAAAGATCAAGAAGTCCGGGATCGGGATGATCCGCTATCCCGGCGGCACCTCGTCCAACCTCTTCAACTGGAAGGGAGCCATAGGTCCGCAAGAGGACCGGACCCGTCAGGTGGAGGGGCAAAAGGGCGAGCCGGTCGACAGCCGGTTCGGGCCGGACGAGTACATGGCCTTCATCCGGGAGGTCGGCGCCACTCCGGAGATCATGGCGCCGTTCGCCAACTCGACCCCGGAGGAAATCGCCGACTGGGTCGCCTACATGAACGCTCCACAAGGGACGAAGTGGGGCGATCTCCGAGCGCGGAACGGCCACCCCGAGCCCTACGGCGTGCGCTACTGGGAAATCGGCAACGAACTGCACGGATCGAACCAGCGCTACTGGATGAGCACCGACGGTGACAAGGCCATGCGGCAGTACGCCTTCGGCGGCACACAGCGGCAGAAGCGCCAGCACGTCGGAACGCCCACCGACCACCGCCCCTCCGCCTCGGTCAGCAACGGCCAACCGAACCAGACCTTCACCGTCTGGTACCCACCCGCCGTCCCCAAAAGCCAGATCGTCCGCGTAGGTGACACCACATGGCGCGAGGTCACCGATCTGTCCTCGGCCGGGGCGGACGACCGCGTCTACACCTTCGACCCGAGCAACGGCAGGATCCGCTTCGGCGACGGCCGACACGGAGAGGTCCCCCGAAAGGGGTCGAAGATCACCGCCGACTATGACTCCGGTCCCCACGACGGGTTCGTCGACTACTACACGAAGATGAAGGCGGTCGATCCCTCAATCGAGGTCCTTGCTGTCTGGGCGCCCATCGAGGCCGGAAAGCTCGCGGGCGGGAAGAGCTTCCCCGAGCTCCTGGACGAGCACGGCCACGCCGACAAGTACGACGGCATGGCGATCCACCCCTACACGAACTTCTCGCGGGATCTGAAGGCCACGCGCTTCCCGGACAAACGGGCCGGACACGACTACCAGATGCTCGGAGACGCGGCCGCCGCCAAGATGGTCTCCGACCTCACCGCACTGGTACAGAAACACGGCAAGGAAGGCGCTTACGTCGCCGTGTCCGAGTGCGGCGCCCTCTTCTTCGGGAAGAATCAGGGCGCCGAAGAATATCGCGAGTACTCCTACGCCATGTCGCACGCGCTCTACATGGCATCGCAGTGGGCCCGGTTCGCCGACCTCGGCGTCCACTGGACCACCGGCAACGGCCTGATCGGGGAGAAGCCGGGACTGTCACGGACACTCTTCGGCGGCGCGCCCAGCTTCGTGCGCACTCCGGAAGCGATCGTGCGCGAGCAGCTGAGCGACTTCTTCCGCGGCGGCGGACATGTCGTGGACAGCGAAGTGAAGAGCAACGCCGAGGTCTCCACCCGGGAGACGCCACTGGGCTCGTCCTACGAGGCGCTGGTGACGAACGCCACCGTCGACAAGGATGGAACGCTCAACGTCCTCGTCGTCAACCGCTCACCGGACGACGACGTCAAGTCGCGGGTGGACCTACGGGGTTTTCGGCACGCCGGCACCGTCGAGGTGTCCGTGGTGGCGGGCAGGACCTACGACGACTTCAACAACGACGAACACCCCGACGCCGTCACGATCAAAAAGTCCCACGCCACGGCGCAGAGCGACTCCCTGAACTGGACGTTCCCAGCACACTCGGTCACACTCCTGCGGTTCCCGCCAGAAAGTAACTAGAGGATTTCCCATGCACAATCCCTTCATGCTCCCGGCCATCGATTTCACGCATCACGATTTCGAATCCGAAGCCCTTGTCGTGCGCACGGACCATTCGGACGACGAAGCATGGCGGGCCGTCGTCGATCTGCTCAATCAGCCCGACCACAACGGGTTCGAGGTGCGCACCTACCTGGTCGACAACCGTGCGTTCACCGGGGCGAGTCCGGATGACGTGCTCTCCGCTGCCACCGCCGAACCAGGGCTCGAAGTCGTGTTCTTGGCCGATGCCGCCACCATGACGGGCGAGCACACCCTGGTCGCGGTGTCGACCAGAAGCCAGGAGCTGGAGGACGGAGACAAAGAGCTCGCCCGCGAATTCCGTCTGTTGCCCCCGGAGGTCAATTTGATGCACGTGAACCTGGCCATCGGACATATGGACTTCTGGGAATTCGCTTATCACGCGTCACTCGCTGCGGACGGCATTCTCCGCCTGTGATCGCATATCGATGTACCACGTGCACCACATGTACCAATGGAGCAAGGCATGACAGTCGACTCACAGACTCGGCAGAGGGCGGTAGCGGAACTCAAGAGGTTTCTGCCTGCCGATCGGGTCGTCACCCGGGGTCCCGAGTACGCGGCGGGCACCGCGCTGTGGAACGGGGCGGTCGCCTCCAGGCCCGCGATTCTGCTGCGCTGCACATCGACCGCCGAGGTGCGGGCGGGCGTCCGGACGGCTCGTGAGTTCGGTCTGCCGCTGTCGGTACGGAGCGGAGGCCATGACTGGGCGGGACGCGCACTCAGCGACGATGGGCTGACGCTGGATCTGACCCCGATGCGCTCGGTGCACATCGATACGGGGGCCCGTCGGGCGACCGTCGCCGGAGGGGCCAGGGCAAACCATGTGCTCGCCGCCGCCGACCGGTACGGAATGGTCGCCGCCACCGGCACCATCGGCACCGTGGGCATGGCCGGGCTGACCCTGGGCGGTGGTTACGGCCCGTTGGGCGGCCGATTCGGCCTCGCCGCCGACAACTTGACCGGTGCCGAGGTGGTGCTGGCCGACGGATCCGTCGTCTGGACCGACGCCGAGCACGAGCCGGACCTGTTCTGGGCGCTGCGCGGCGGAGGTGGCAACTTCGGGGTGGTGACGTCCATGGAGATCCGCCTGCACGCGGTGCCCACCGTGGTCACGGGGATGGTGTGGTACTCGCTGCGGCAGGCCCCAAAGGTCTTCGCCCGGCTGGCGGACGTCCTGTCGGACTGCCCGGACGCGCTGACGGTCCAGACCGGAGTCATCAACGGTCCGCAGGGGAAGCCCATGGCCATGCTGTGGCCGACCTGGTCCGGCGAGCCGGTCGTCGGCACGGATCCGGCCGGTCCGGTACAGCGGCTGACGCGCCTGGGCACCGCCGCGGTGGCCGAGTTCGAGACCGGTTCGTTCGCGACCGCGATAGCCGCACGGGACACGATGTTCCCGGACGGGCGGTACGTCACCATCCGCACGCGCTCCCTCCCCCGCCACACCCCCGAGGTGGTGGACGCCCTGGTGCAGGGGGCGAAGGCGATGACGTCGCCCCTGTCGGCCTTCTCCCTGCACCACTTCCACGGAGCGGCAACCCGCGTCCCGTGGTCGGAGACGGCCTTCGCATTGCGCAAGCCGCACATGATGGCCGAGGTCATCGCCGTGTGGACGCCGGAGAAGGACAGCCGCCGGCACGCCGCCTGGGCCGATGCCGCCTCGGCGGCGCTGGAGCCGCACGCCTTCGCCGGCGGTTACGCGAACTTGCTGGGGCCCGAGGCCACTGACCAGATCCCCTACATCTACGGCGGCAACACCGCCCGGCTGCTAGCGATCAAGGAAACCGTCGACCCGGACGGCGTGTTCCAAGGGATTCCCCTGCCGAAGGCGGCATCCACGCACTGAGCCACAGGTGACATGAAATCGCCCAGGCTGCCCCGGCCGGGTGGGAAGCCGTCGCGCCGCCGCAGACCATGGCCGCGGGCGACACACCCGGAGGTGATCGCCTCGAACCGGTGGCCCGGCCGTACCGCTCCTCGCGGGGAGGATGCGTTACGGTCGTGAGTCATATCCATCCAACGTATTGACATATCAATTGGGTGAGATCACTCTCTTCGCATGGCCGAACGTGACCTCCCGCTGTACGAGCAGATCCGCCGGGAGCTGGAGGGCAATATCCGGGACGGCCGGTGGCAGCCCGGGACCCGGGTACCCACCGAGGCCGAGCTCGGAGAACAGTTCGGTGTCTCGCGGATCACCGTGCAGCGCGCGCTGCGCGAGCTCGCGGACGCCGGGCTGGTCGTCCGGTACCGCAGGCACGGCACGTTCGTCGCACAGACCACCGATGAGGAGAACCTGCTCCGCGCCGCGGGCGTGCTGACCAGCGGGCCCGAGGCCCACGGCGACCACCGGGTGATCAGCGCCAAGGTCCTGCCCGCGGGCGGCGCGGCCCTGCGGCTGCCCGGCCTCGACGACAACGACGCCGTCGTACAGCTCGACCGCCACAAGCTCAGCCCCGACGGCAGCCGCGTGACCGGCACGGAGCTCGCCGTGCTGCCCTTCCGATTCGCCCCCGACCTGCTCGACCAGGATCTGGTCACCATCACAAGCCATATGTACCTCCGCGATCGTGGCGTGCCATTGCAGCGCTCACGGCTCTACGTGGAGCCGTACGCCCTGGACGAGGAGCATGCCGAGCTCTTCGGCCTGAAGCCGGGTACCGCGGTCTTCCGCTGGCTGCGCACTACCTGGGCGGAGAACGACGAGGTGGTCGAACACCTCGAAATGATCCTGCCGACCGACACATCCCGCTTCTACGTGGAGA
>NZ_JAAAYH010000090.1:0-24827 GCF_018035285.1 Streptomyces sp. MK37H
CAACGAGTGGGCCGCCTCGGTGACATGGGCGGCGATCTCGCTCAGCCGGGCGTCGTCCATCCGGCTGCGCGGCGCCGAGCAGCTGATCGCGTCGCCGCCGCCGTGCCCGGTGCCGAGCGGGACCGCCACACAGCGGATGTCCACCGAACTTTCGCCCTCGTCCACCGCCCAGCCGCGCTTGCGGGCGTCGGCGAGCTGGGCGAGCAGTTCGTCCGGGTCGGTGACGGTGCTCGGAGTGAGCGCCGGGAGCGGCCAGTTGAGGCGGCGCTGAACCTCCGCCGCGTCGTACTGGGACAGGATCGCCTTGCCGAGCGCGGTGGCGTGCGCGGGCAGCCGGCGGCCGACCGCCGAATACATCCGCAGGGCGTGCCGCGATTCGCGCTTGGCCAGGTAGACGACGTCCGTATGGTCCAGCCGCCCGAGGTGGACGGCCTCGCCCGTCTCCTCGGCCAGCAGGTCGAGCACGGGCCCCGCGATCCCGGCCAGGTCGTCACTCTCCAGATAGGCGGTGCCGGTCAGCAGCGCCTTGAGGCCGAGGCTGTACAGCGTTCCGGACGGGTCGGTCTCCACCCAGCGGCGGGACTCCATGGTCCGCAGCACCGCGTGCAGGCTGCTCTTGGGCACGGACAGGGTGCTCGCCATGTCGGCGAGCGAGAGCCGGGCGCCCTCGGCGCCCAGGAGTTCGAGCACTTCCAGGACGCGCGCCGCGGACTTGACGTCCTCGTGACGCCGGACCCGCGCTGCTCCCGACACCGATTCCACGCCAGCCTCCGCTCCCCGGCCCGGCGCCCCGCCGGCCCCGGCCCGACAACTTCCGTAGCTCGTCTTGACGCTATATCACGGCAAGCCTATGTTCCGTTACTCCAACGCTATTCGGTCTTCTGAACGCTTCGCATCAGGCGGGGGCTCGTATGCAGACCAGTTGTCCTCTTTCTCCTCCCTCGGGGCGTTCCTCCCCGCCGCCACGGCGCGCCCGTCTCGCGGCGCTCGGCCTCGCCGCCGCGCTGTCGGCCTCGGCGCTGAGTGGCTGCGGCGGCGCATCGGGGGCGAGCTCGGCGGCCATGACGATGTGGACGTTCAAGCAGTCGCATGTCGCGGGATTGCGGGCCGCCGCCGCGGAGTTCGAGCGGAAGACCGGCATCGAGGTCAGGATCCAGGCGTACACCCCCGACGACGCCTACAGCATCAAGGTCCAGAGCTCGGCGATGACCGGCGATCTGCCGGACGTCTTCGAAGTCCACTCCGACGGCGAGGATTTCGTCTACGGAGCCGCGGGCATCGCGGAGGACCTGCGGGGACGGGTCCCGGCGAGCTGGAACAACCGCTTCAACCCGGCCGTGCGCCAGTCCGGCACGGTCACCCAGGACAAGTACGAGCAGTCGCTTCCGGCGACCTCCACCAGCCACGGAGTGATGAAGGGCGCGCGCTACAGCCTGCCGTTCACCATCGGGACGTTCGGGATCATCTACGCCAACAAGGCCAAGCTCGCCGCCGCCGGGATCACCCGGCCCCCCGCCACCTGGGAGGAGTTCATCGCCGACCTGAAGAAGACCAAGGCAAGGGAGCCGCGGACCGGCGGGCTGAGCCTCGGCCTGAAAGTCCCCTCGACCGGCCTGAACTGGATCGGCCAGCCGCTGGCCTTCGCCCGGCTCGGCAAGGACGGCTACGAGGCGCTGTACGGGCGGGAGAAGTCCGCCGACTGGGGCTCGCCGAAGGGCGCCGAGGTCCTCGAGCAGTACGACAAGCTGACGCCGTACTGGATGCCGGGCACCCAGACCCTCACCATCGACGACGCCGACCAGGCGTTCGCCCAGGGCAAGTCGGCCTTCGACGTCGGTGGCACCTTCACCCTGGCCTTCCTCCAGGAGGCGGGGATGAAGGCCGATGACATCCTCGCCTTCGGCCTGCCCGCGCCCGAGAAGGGCGCCGTCAAGGACCTCGCCCTCGGCCCGATCGCGCTGACCTGCCTCGCCCTGAACGACGCGAGCCCCCACAAGGACGAGGCCAGGAGGTGGATGCGGTACCTCTCCGAGCCGGATGTGGCCGCGCGATTCTCCAAAGCCGCCTCGGATCTGTCCGCGACCGAACTGGGCGCCGAGTCCGCAGATGTCCTCGGCCCGAACCTCGCCAGGCTGATGGAGACGTTCAAGGGCACCCCGGAGAACACGTACAACCCGTACGACACCAGCTTCCGGCCGCCGACCCTCGACATGGACGAGGCGGGCGCCCCTCTTATCGACATGTCGCCACTGCGCCAGACCAGTCCCGCCCAGACCGGGCTCCGGCTGCGCAAACTCATCGACTCCTACTGGAAGGAGGCGCGGTGACGGCCCTCGGCACACCTTCCGCCTCCGCGACCCGGACGGCTGCCGCGGCGGCCATGCGACGCTCCCGCCGTAAGGCGACACCCAGCGGCCGGGGGCGCGAAGCCCTCACCGGCTACCTCTTCGTCGCCCCCGCGGTGCTCCTCTTCGCCGTGATGGGCCTGTACACCGTGGGCTACGGCTTCCTGCTCGGCTTCGCCCGCTGGAACGGCTTCGCCCCGCACTGGGACTGGGTGGGCCTGGACAACTACGCCGATCTGCTGTGGCGCGATCCGGTCTACGCGCCACGGGTGCACGAGGCCGCCGTCAACACCCTGTACGTGATGGTCGCCGTGCCCGCGCTCACGGTCGCCGTGTCCTTCCCGCTGGCCGTCGCCCTGAGCAGGGTCAACCGGGCGCGGGCGGTACTGCGTTCGGTTTACTTCCTGCCGTACGTCACCTCCGGCATCGCCGTGTTCTACGCCTGGCAGTACATCCTCCAGCCGGACGGCGCCGTCAACTACCTGCTGCGCGTCCTCGGACTCGGCTCGCTCCAGGAGCCGCAGGGCTTCCTCGGCAACCCCGCCACCGCGCTGCCCACCATGGTCGTGGTGACCGTGTGGACCGAGGTCCCGGTGGCGATGCTGCTGTATCTGACCGGGCTGCAGACCATCGACCGCGGTCTGACGGAGGCGGCCGCGCTGGACGGCGCGGGCTGGTGGCGCACCCAGGTCTCGGTGGTCTGGCCGCTGCTGCGGCCCATCACTGCGATCGTCGTGCTGCTCACCCTCAGATCGGCGCTGCACGGCTTCCAGACCTTCCTGATCATGACGAACGGCGGGCCCGGCACCCACACCAATGTGCTGGGCCTGGAGGCGTATCGGCTGGCCTTCCTCTCCAAGTTCGCCCCCACCCTCGGCCTCGCCAGCGCCCTGGGCTGGATGCTGTTCGCCGTCGCCATCGTGCTGGCCCTGATCAATCTGCGAGCACTGCGGAGCCGCGTATGACGACACGTCCCGCCCCTTCGGCCGCGCCGAACACACCGAAGACACCGAACACACCGAACACACCGACCGCCAGGACCACCGCCACGCACCGGATCGGCGCACGCGTGCTGATCGGTGCGCTGCTGGCCGGGTACGCGCTGGTGAGTCTGTATCCGTTCCTGTGGATGGTGTCGGGCGCCTTCAAGCACCAGTTCGAGGTGGTGCGCGGTGGCCATCTCATCCCCGAACACCCCACGCTGCACACCCTCACCGACACCTGGAACCGGCTCCACTTCCTCGACTACTTCCTCAACAGCCTCAAGGTCACCGCCCTGACCGTGGTGCTCACGCTGCTGATCTACGCCGCCGCCGGATACGCCTTCGCGGTGCTGCGCTTCCCGGGCCGCGCCTGGCTGTACCGGCTGTTCGTGGCGCTGCTGTTCGTCCCCGGTGTGACGGTGCTCTTGCCGATCATCCTGCTGGAGCACAACCTCGGCATCCTCGGCACGCACTTCGGGCTCGTCCTGCCGTTCGTCAACGGCACCGCGCCGCTTTCGGTGATGCTGCTGACCGGCGCGTTCACGGCCGTACCGCATGAGCTGCGCGACTCCGCCCGGGTCGACGGGGCCGGGGAAACGCACATCTTCACCCGCGTCTATCTGCCGCTCGCCCGGCCCGCGCTGATCACCGTGGCGCTGCTGACGGCGATCCCGACCTGGAACGAGTATCTGCTCACCAAGGTCTCGCTCAACGACGAGTCCGCGTACACGCTCTCCCTCGGCCTGCAACAGCTCTCCGCGCAGAACGTGCCGCACTACAACAACCTGATGGCCGGCGCGCTGATCGTGGTGATCCCCGTGATCCTGCTCTTCCTCGCACTCCAGCGTTACTTCGTCAACGGACTCGTCGGGGCGGTGAAGGGATGACACACGTCCTGGTGACCGGCGCCGCGGGCCATATCGGCCGCCATGTGGTGGACGACCTGCTGCGGCACGGGTACCGCGTGACCGCGACCGACCGGAAACCCCTCGACGACCCGCGCCTGGAGCGCGGCCTGACCGGGGACCTGCGCGACCGCGAGCTGGTGCGGGAGGCGCTGCGCGGGGTGGAGGCGCTCGTCCATCTCGCGGCGATCCCGCACCCCGGCTCCGAGGACCCGGCGGGACAGTTCACCGCCAACTGCCACACCGCGTATCTGGCGCTGGACGAGGCCGGACGCGCCGGGGTGCGCCGCGCGGTGGCCGCCTCCAGCATCGGGGCGCTGGGGCTGGCGTGGTCGACCCACCCGCGCTCACCTGGCTATCTACCGGTCGACGAATCACATGCCACGCTCGCCGAGGACCCATACGGGCTCTCCAAGCTGGTCCTGGAGCAGGTGGCCGAGGGCGCCCACCGGCGCTGGGGCACCGACACCGTCTGTCTGCGCTTCCCCTTCACCGGCACCGGCCCACGGCTGACCCGCCAACTGGCCGCCGTGCACGCCGATCCCGGCCACCACGCGAGCGATCTGTGGGGGTGGCTGGACACCCGCGACGCCGCCGCGGCGGTGCGGGCCGCGCTCGCCGCCGAGACGCACGGCAGCCATGTGCTGTACGTGGCGGCGCCGGACACCTCCTCGGAAATCCCCACGGCCGAACTGCTCGCCCGCTACCACCCCACCGCCGAGATCACGGCGCCGCTGTCCCGCTTCGCGGGGCTGTACGACACCTCGCGCTGCGCCCGGCTGCTGGGCTTCTCCCCCGCCCACGGCTGGCGCACCGCGGACGCCGGCACCGGGGACCCCCACTGACGAGGGTTCCGAGGTGCTCCTCCCCCACGGAAGGAACGTGAGATGGCACAGAGCCCCGGCACCACGCGCCGGACCTTTCTGACCCGCACGGCCGCGGGCGCCCTGGGCGCCGGGGCCCTCGCCGCGGTGGGAGGCCGGGCGGCCGCCGTGCCCGCCGCCTCCAACTCACCGGCGGTCCGGCCCGCCCCTTCGCCGGACGTGCACATCTTCTACTACCCCTGGTACGGCAGCCCCGCGGTCAGCGGCTCCTGGCGTCACTGGCCGCAGGGCGGCCTCACCCCGCCCGACCGGATCGGCTCCGACTTCTACCCGGTGGCCGGTGCGTACGACTCCGGCGACCGCGCCGTGGCCGACCGCCACATGGGGTGGCTGGCCCAGGCCCGCACCGGTGTGCTCGTCACCAGCTGGTGGGGGCGGGGCGGTTACGAGGACCAGCGGGTGCCGCTGCTCCTGGACGCGGCGGCCGCGCACGGGCTCAAGGTGGCCTGGCACATCGAGCCGTACGCCGGACGCACCGCGCAGTCCGTGGTGGACGACATCGGCTATCTCATCCAGCGGTACGGCGGCCATCCGGCCTTCTACCGGGACGCGGCACACGGCAACCGCGGCGCGTACTACATCTTCGAGTCCCTGCGGATCGTCGACTGGACCCCGCTTGATCAGGTGGCCGACCGCGCCATCGTGCTGGCCCAGACCACGGACGTGTCGAAGGTGGCGCACTTCGGCGGCATGTACACCTACGACGCCATCGCCGCGGGCAACAATCCGCAGTGGGGCGGCCCGGCCGCGTACTGCCGTGACCACGGCATGGTCTGGGCGCCGTCCATCGGCCCCGGCTACATCGACGACCGTGCCGTGCCCGGCAACACCACGCCCACCCTGGAGCGCGCGGACGGCGCCACCTACGACCTGGAGTGGAACAACGCCCTCTCCCCGGCCAACGGGGGCCCGCCCACCTGGGTCTCGATCACCTCGTTCAACGAGTGGCACGAGGGCAGCCAGATCGAGCCCGCCACCACCACCCCGCCCACGGCGCTGAGCTACCGGACCTACAGCGGAGCGTACGGGCGGACGGGCCGCGCGGCCGAGACGGCCTATCTCGACCGCACCGCGTACTGGGTGGGCCGGTTCGAGGCCGCCGCCCGCCGCCGCTGAGGCCGCCGGGCGGACGCGCCGGGCGGACGCGCCGGGCGGACCGACCCGGCGGGGTCCGCCCGGCACCCCGCGCTAGGCGACCGGTTTCGTGGGCCGGTTGGGGGTCAGCGCGATCTGCTTCTTGAGCATCCGGCCGCCGTCTCCGGTGAGCCTGAGGTAGTAGTCCGAGGAGCAGACGGTGCCGTCCTCGTCGAGCGCCCAGATCCCCGAACCGGACGGCACCATCGACGCGTTCTCCGCCGTCTTGGCGATCTGATTGCCCTCGTTGTACTCGTCGAACATGGAGATGTAGATGCCCTGTGCGCCCACCCGCACCATGTTGTAGAACTGCCGCCACATGAAGTCGCCGTGGGCGCGCTGCCGCGACTGGGTGTCGCCGGGGAGCACACACGGCTGGTAGTCGATGCCGTTGGCGTTGCAGTCGGCCTGGTCCGGGGTGTTGACGCCGGTGAAGAAGCGGTCGGTGTCGGCGATGTTGCCGATGCGGCCCACCATCCACGGCGAGAGCATGTGGAAGGCGTGGTAGACGCCGATGTAGCCGGGACGTGAGTCCTCGTTGCCGGACCGCCAGTGGGTCGGGACCCCGCCCATCACATAACAGCCCTGGGACTTGAACCAGTTGACGACGTCCAGGCAGTCCGCCGCCGACCAGGGCTTGTTGGCCTCGTTGAAGCCGAAGCCCCAGATGCCCACCACCGGCTTGCCGTTCTGCCGGGCGTAGGCCGACGACGCGGTGTGGGCCTTCATCTTGTCGGTCCAGTCCTGCTTCATCTGGCCCTTCATGTCGAGCCAGCCGGTGGCGTCGTACATGATGTAGAACTTCCGGCCGTACCTCTCCGCCGCCGAGCGAACCTTGGTGGCCATGGCGTCGCGCGTCGGCCCCTCGGGGCTGAACGGGTTGAAGCGCTGGAGGGCGGCGGTGTCGATGTTGTACTGCTGCATCCAGCGGAAGTGGGTGTCCACGGTCTGCTGGTCATAGGACGAGAACAAGGTGGCCGGCTGGCCGTTGTTGAGGTTGTTGTAGTCGGTCTTGTAGCCCTTGGCGTAGTCGCGCATATCCGGCCAGCTGTGAATGCCCGTATTGCCGGGCGACGGCGGCCGGGACATATCGGCGGCCCAATGCCACCAGCCGTTGATCGGGGCACCGTCACCCGCACAGGCGAACCAGCCCTGATAGCCGACGGTGATCTTGCCGACGACGTCACCGGGCGGACTGGCCGCGGTGGCGGTGCCCGTCGTCAGCTTGGCGGTGCCCAACGCGCCGAGTGCCGTGGCACCGAGCGCGGAACCGAGGAGATGGCGGCGTGAAATACCCATGGGGCCTGCCTTTCCGGCAGTGAGCGGCTTGTGTGGGGTGCTCGCTGCGGCGGAGCGTAATAACGCATTAACGGTTCCGCAATTTAATTGACGATAAGCCGAATTCAGGCGGCCACCGCCACCCTGGCCGCTCGTGTTATTCCAAGGAACGAACCCGCCTGCCGACCGAGGCAGGGGGTGGGTGTCCGGCACCCCCGGGTCCTCTGCATAGGCTGGGGTCCTGTCAGGACAACGGCGGTAACGGGGGACACGATGCGGAAAGAGGCGGTTCGGTACCTTCACTGTCCGTACTGTTCCGGCGCCATGACGATGACCGACGGCACGCTGCGGTGCTCGCAGGGGCACAGCTTCGACGTGGCGAAGCAGGGGTATGTCAATCTGCTCCGTGGCGCCGCCAAGTTCAGCGCGGACACCGCCGCCATGGTGGCGGCCCGCGCGGACTTCCTGGCCGCCGGTCACTACGCACCGATCGCCGGGGCACTGGCCACGCTGGCGCGCGAGACGGCACCGGAGGCGACGGACGGGGACCTCGGCTGCGTCGTGGACATCGGCGGCGGCACGGGCTATCACCTTGGCCGGGTGATGTCGGAGTTCCCGGACTCCGAGGGGATCCTGCTCGACATCTCCAAGTTCGCCGCCCGCCGGGCCGCGCGGGCACATCCCCGGATCAGCGCGGTGGTGGCCGACGCCTGGGACGGGCTGCCGCTCGCCGACGGGGCCGCGTCGGTGGTCCTCAATGTCTTCGCACCGCGCAATCCGGCCGAGTTGCGGCGGATTCTGCGTCCTGAGGGTGTGCTGCTGGTGGTGACGCCCCGGCCCGATCATCTACGGGAACTGGTGGAGGCGCTGGGGCTGCTGCGGGTGGGCGAGCAGAAGGACGAGCGGCTGGCGGACCGGCTCTCGGCGCATTTCACCGAGGTGGCCCGCGAGCGATCGCGGAGCACCATGACACTGGACCACAAGGCCCTGCCGCAGCTGGTGGGGATGGGCCCCAACGCCTGGCATCAGGAGGGCGGGCGGCTCGAGGAGCGCATCGCGCAGCTGCCCCAGCCCTGCGATGTGACGCTGTCCGTCACGCTCACGGCGTACCGTCCGCTGGTCTGACGCCGGGCCCCATCGGGCTCCGCTCCGCGCCCTCAGGTCCAGACGGTGTATCCGCCGTCCACGCGGATCGCCTCGATGCCGCTGATGTACCGGGCGCCGCAGCGGTCCTGGGGCAGGACGAGCTGAGGGCCCGCGCGGTCGAGCGGAGTGTCGTCGATGGTGACCGCGAGCAGGACCGGGGCACGGCCGAAGTCCGGGTCGATCTCGGCCCAGGACAGCAGCGCGCGATGGCCGTCCGCGCCACGTACGGCGATCAGGAAGCGCAGCCGGTCCTTGCGCCGGGCGGGGTCGAAGCCGGGGCCGGCGGCGACCAGGACGTCGTGCAGGAACGGCCCGGTGAAGCGGTGGCGCTGGATGCCGCTGGTGGCGCAGTCGAAGCTCACCCGTGCCCGATGCTGGGGCCAGGTGAGCAGCTCGGACACCGTCAACCGGGCGGGGCGGGTCAGATCGCCGGTGAGAACGACTTCCGCCATCGGACCGGCGGCCGTACTGGCGGCTGCGAGGGAGTCACTCACGGGCTACCACCTCCTGGAGGAGCGTTACCCGAACACCCATCCCAGGCAAACGCACATGCCATGCCGATAGACCAAGGATCGCGCTTATGCGAGGAAGAAACCTGCATTTCCCTTGCATCTGCGGCTAAGGCGAACCACTCACCGATGATTCGGGTGACCACCGGACCGCAGGCGCCAGAGCCGACCGCCGTGGACGAGCGTCGCGGCGCCCAGGAGGAGGAACGCTCCGCTCGCCACGGCCAGCAGCGCCCAGACGACGACCTCCCGGTCCGGCACGTCCGCCGCGTACGACCAGCGCACCAGGAAGTTCGTGGTGGCGGCCACCGGAAAGATGTAGACCCACAGCCCCGTGTGGAAGGACCGCTCACGGAGGGTCGGAAGCAGAAACACGACCAGGGCGAGGGTGAAGAAGAGGATGCCGGAGAACCCGTAGCCGACCCCGTCCAGGCGGCCTCCATGGACGGCGAGCCAGGCGCTGCCGCCGACGGCGGGCGGGATGATCAGGACGGTGAGGGTGGGCCGGGCCGGTGGCGGAAGCGGACTGCTGGTGACCAGGCTGCCGAGGATGACCGTGCCGAAGGCCAGCCAGTACAGAACCCCCACGGCGAAGGCCGCCGCCGCCACCTCGGGGAGGCGCAGCGTCGACGCGGTGATGCTCGCGATGAACGGCCCGGAGGAGACCGGCAGCAGATAGCCGGGGTGCAGGGCGGTCTCACTGAGGGTGCCGGTGAGCCAGTGGGCGAGCAGACGGGCGGCGACCAGCGCGGCCGCCACGAGGAAGACCGCGTAGGCCCAGCGGGCCCCCTCCTGGCCGAAGCGCGAGAAGTGGCCGGTGATCAGCATGCCGATGATGGGGACGTACGCGAGGGCGAACCCCTGGCCCGGGTGGCGCAGATCCTCGCGCAGATTGCGCCACCGGGCTCCGCCGTGGCGTACGTACGCGGCCAGCAGCACGACCCAGATCAGCCCGCTGGCCGCGTACAGCGCATCGCTGATCTGGATCCACGCCGACACGGCGGAGGCCGCCGCCTGCCAGGCCCCACCGAGGCCCGCCGAGCCCAGCGAGATCGCCAGCAGACTGATGCTCGCGCTCCGCGAGCCACGGGAGGCGGGGGCTGCGTGCGGCGGGGATTCGACCGAAGTGGCGAAGACCATGAGCTGAGTCCTAGGAGTTGGTGGAGCCACGGAGTTGATGAGGCCGCGTAATGGGCTAATTTTTTAGACGCTTACGTTATAGCATGCACAGCCACCGGGGTGTAAGCCTCATTCACCAATAGACCATGTGCTAGCATGGCTGGGTGGCCAGAGAAGAATCGGATTCCGGGCGGCGGATCCCCGCGACCGCCGAGGCGATCGTGGACCTGCTCAACTCCCGGCCGCACGGCCCCGCGTTCCCGGAGACGCTCCAGGACCCCGAGACGGCGAGCGCCGTCCTGCGCCCGTTCGGCCAGCCCGCCGCGGAGAGACCATCACCGCAGCGCATGGCCAAGATCCGCGGCCTGCGCACGACCCTCATGGACATCATCACCGCACCGGACAGCGCGGAGGCGGCACCCGGCTGGGCACAGCTGGCCGAGCGCGCGTCCTCCGTCACGCTGCGGCAGGACTTCTCCGAGCCCGGGAAGGTGCGGCTGCGGCAGGTGGGCGGCGACCCCGTGCTCGGTGGCATCACCCTCGCGGTGGCGGAGCTCATCTCCGATGGCACCTGGCCGCGTATCCGTATCTGCGCCAATGAGCGCTGCGACCACGCGTTCTACGACACCACGCGCAGCCGCACCCAGCGCTGGCACGCGTACGACACCTGTGGCAACAAGAGCAACGTGGCCGCGTACCGGGCCCGGAAGAAGGCCCGGCCCGGCGGCTGACCTCGAAACCGCCCGGCGGCTGACCCGAGAGCCGCCGGGCGGAACGGACAGTGGAGAAAGGTCAGTTCGCCCGCCACCAGCCGGTGACGGCCTTGGCATAGTCGTCCGCGCCTTCCTCCCAGACGAAGTGGCCCACGTCGATGATGTCGAGCTTGCTGAGCGCTCGCCGACCAGGCGGCGCCTCGGCGCTCACCGCACCCCGGCCGTCACAGTGCGGCGTGGGCGGGGATCTCCCCGGACTCCGGAGCGGGCAGCGCCGCCCAGTCCCGGGGTCCGGCCGTACGGCGGACCTCCGCGCCGTGTCCCTGGCGGACCTCCGTGCCGTGTCCCTGCCTGCGGACCCGGACGGCTTCCCAGCCATCGGGGGGCTCCGGGCCGACGCGGTACGCGATGACCGGCTCGCTGGCGCGGCGAGTGACCTCGCACACCCGCACCTGGCCCTGCGGGGCGAGCGCCAGCAACCGGAAACATCGGTCGGCCGCCTCCCCCATCACCCTCGGGGCGGTGTCCGCCTCCCCCGGCCGGAACAGCAGATAGGCGTCGCCCGTGACCACGGCGACATGGAGACATGCGGGGCCGGGGGCCCTGAGCGCGGGACCAACGGAACCGGTGAGACCGGTGGGACCGGTGGGACCGGTGGGACCGGTGGGACCGGTGGGACCGGTGGGACCGGTGGGACCGGTGGGACCGGCGGGGCTCATGCCACGACCGGAGAAGCGGTCGCGCATCGCGAACGCCGCCCGTACCGCCCGGGCCGCGTCGTCCTCACTCGTCTCGGGGTGACCGAACAGCGCCGAGAAGACCGGCCCGGCCGCATGGGCCATGGTCCCGCCGAACCGTGCGACCTCCTCGCGGACCACCCGCTCGGCCTCCCGCAGCGCGTCCTGGACGCACGAGGGATCGTGGCCGTGGCCCTCCAGCGCGTGCCGCACCCATACGAGGCTGATCCGCTTGTGCTCCACGGTGAACTCGCTCAGCCGCCGTGGCCGGGTGGCACGTCCGCCCACCGCGGCGAGACCCGCCCTGCCCTGGGCCGGGGTGGCCGGGGGCTCGCGCGCCACATCGGGCCTGGGAAGGGGCGTCACATCACCCAGCCCGGGGCCGTCGGCCAGCGGATGCCCCTCGACCGGTCCGGGACCCTCGCCCGGCGGGAGGCCATCGACCAGCACGGAGCCATCGACCAGCACAGAACCCTCGACCAGCGCGGGACGGGACGGAGGGTCGAGCTCCGGGTCGTGGGCGAGGATCGCCCGCTCCAGCTTCTGCATCTCGCGGGTGGGCTCGAGGCCGTACCGCTCGACCAGTTCCACGCGGCGGTGGCGGTAGGCGGCGAGCGCCTCGGTCTGCCGTCCGCAGCGGTACAGCGCCAGCATGAGCTGACAGCTCAGGCGCTCCCTCGTCGGCTCGGCGGCGGCCACTGCCTGGAGCTCTCCGAGGACCGCGTGGTGACGGCCGCACGCCAGCTCGGCCTCGAAGAGGTCCTCCTGGGCGTTGAGCCGGCTGTTCTCCCACGCGGTCAACTCCGGCCAGACGAGGCCGTCCTCGACGAGGTCCGCGAGCGCGGGCCCCCGCCACAGCCCCAGGGCCTCCCGCAGCACCCGCGCGGCCGACTCGTAGGAGCCGGCGGCCACCTCGGCCCGGCCGCGCTCCACCGCCCGCCGGAAGCGGAGCAGATCGACGGCGTCGGGGTCCACCCGCAGCCGGTACCCCGGGGCGTCGGTCACCAGCGTGGCCCGCCCCTCGGAGCCGGGTTCGCAGGACAGGGTCCGGCGCAGGTCCCGGACCGCGTTCTGGAGCATCTTCCGGGCGGTGAGCGGGGTGTCGCCGGGCCACAGGGCGGCCAGCAGTCTGCTCGTGGCCACCACACTGTTGGCGTGGATGAGCAGATGGGCGAGCGCCCCACGCTTGATCACTCCGCCCAGCGGCACCGGCACTCCGTCATCGAGCACCTCGAGGGGCCCGAGCAAGTGGAAGTCCACGGAACCTCACCTTCTGTCTGGATGCGCGTGTCCCCGTGTGTCCCCCGTGTCCCCCGTGTTCTTTGCGTCCCCCGTGTTTCTTGCGGCCCCCGTATTTCTTGCGTCCCCCGTGTTCCTTGCGGCCCCCGTGTTCCTTGCGGCCCCCGAGCCCGTCTCCAGGGCGTCGGCCATCGCGAGCCGCAGCAGTTGCAGGCGATGGGTGGCCCCCGTCTTGGCACGGATGCGTCGCATATACGTGTCGACGGTGTGCGGGCTGAGGCCCAGAGCGCGCGCCACGGAGGGGTAGGTGTGCCCCTCCAGGACGCGGTCCAGCACCTCGCGTTCGCGGTCGCTGAGAAAATCCAGCGGTTGACGGCCGGGCCGTCCGGCATTCATCGGCCCGACGGCAGAGCCTTGCCGTGCAGGCCCCAGCCGGTGTCGTCCTCGCCCGGCGACTTGGCGCCGTCCGCCGCCAGGGGCATGGCGTCCATGGCGACGGCGAGCGGGTGAAGGCCGCGGGTGCCGGTGCCGGCTCGGTCGTGTGCGGCCGTGCTCAGGAAGAGCGAGAGGGCCGGTGCGGCGATCGCGGTCATGACGGCGGTGAGGAGCAACGTACGCATTCTGGCCTCCGGTGGAAGAGATCCGGTGTAGGAATCGGCCCTGGGCTCGGATGGATCGATCATGGCTCGGCCCCGGCCCGCGCACCACGCGTTCCGCCGCTCACCAAGGTGCCCGGCAACAAAACGAGGGGGGAACATAAGGAGCAGAACCGGATTCTTCGGTCGCCCGGCGTCGCCGCGACGAGGCGTCCGCGGCTCATGACCGCCCCCGCATGGGCGCGGTCATGGTGTGGCGTGGAGCACCAACAGCAGCAGCCGGCACGGCGCCCAGGCTTCGGAGAGCGTGCAGGAATGGCGTGCGGGCACGAAGACCATCTCCCCGGCGCGCAGCCGCAGTTCGACTCCCCCGCCCTGAGTATCCGCGGGGCCCGGGTCCTCGACGCGGCAGCGCGCTCCGCCGCTCAGCGGGAAGAGCAGGACATCGGCGCCGACGCGTCCGAGGGGGAGCGCCGTCCCGGCCGGCAGCAGCCGTTCGTACGCCTCGACGGGGTAGCCCATGACATGGCCCAGATCGGCGGCCAGTTGGCGGGCGCGCGCGCCGAGGGGCGCGGGCCACCACTCCGTGTCCGCCACTTCCCCGCCGTACGTCGCGTCAAGACTCGGGAGGACGCTGTGGGCGCGCTCGGGCCATACCACCGCGGGGCCCCTGTCCTGGTACGTCGACAGGCACAGCGCCAGGTCACGGAGGAAGAGTTCCCAGTCGGTATCGGACACCCTTGCCCTTCGCTCTCGAAAGGTCGCTTCTCGTGACCGCCACCGGCAACGGACGACGCGAGCGCTCACCGAGGCGATCGAGCACCGATCACACGGCAGGCATGGGCAGCTGACGACAGGGGGCGGCCCAATGGGCCGCCGGAAGTCTCGTCCACGGAACCCCCCGCGCAGGCGGCTGCCCATCCTCGCCCGCCGGCGGTCCGGTGTGCCAGTCCCGTACCGGCGGTCCCGCGCCGGCGTGACAGACACATTCGGCCAGGACGCGTGCGGCCGCGGTGACAGCAGCCACTTTCCGCCGGAGCGCGTGAGGCCGCGACGGCATACCACCGTCGCGGCCTCACCTCCCCGCCCACTGCCGGACGGGCACCGATTACCGGGCGGCCTCGCCGGCCCCGGTGTCCGGTTCGCTCTCGTCGTGGTCCAGCAGACCGGCGCGGGCGGCGAGGACTCCGGCCTGGAACCGGCTCACCGCGCCGAGGGTGTCCATGATGTCGGCGACGTGCTTGCGTGTGGTGCGCAGCGACATCCCCAGTCTGCGGCCGATCGCCTCGTCCTTGTAGCCCGCCGCCAGCAGGCGAAGGATCGTTCCGTCCAGCTCTTTCGCCACGGATTCCAGACCGTCGACGGCGGCGTCGGAGAAGGGCCGGGCATGCGCCCAGGCGTTCTCGAAGACCGAGCAGAGATAGCCGACGACGGACGGCTCGCGCACGATCACCGCCCCCAGGCTTCCGTCCCGGTCGGGGATGAACGCGAGGTCCCGGTCGAAGACGATCAGGCGGCCGAAGGGATCGTGGACGGTGCGGTATTCGGCGCCCAGGCCGGACATGACGGCCACGTACGCCTGACTCGGCGCGTTGAACCGGGCCGTGTGGTTGTAGAGGGTGCGCATCCGCACCCCCCGGGCGAGTAACGCCGTGTCCCGGCTGATGGCCTCCTCCAGCACCTCCGGTGCCCGTCCGCCGCCCGGCTGGCTGCTCAGCACCTCCTCCTGGCACTCGTTGGAGGCGCGGTTCAAGGCGGCGCGGACCTCGTCCAGATGGCCGACCACCTCGATGCTCCCGGCGGCGTGTCGCCGCCTGCCTTCCAGGAAGTGGGCCCGCAGTCGGCCGAACTCGACGCTGATCTGGTCGAGTTGGCGACGCCGCTGCTGGAGGGACTCCTGGATCGGGGCGGTGAGCGCGGCGGCGGCCAGGTCGGGGTCGACGGGCACCAGGAGCGCCGGGTCCTTCGAGTGGGAGCGCAGCAGGCCCAGTTCCTTCAGCCGGTCGACCGCCGCGTCGAGCTCTTCCTGGGAGATTTCCAGCTCGGATAAGGTGCACAGGGATTTCCTGGTCACCTGCTGGAATCGCAGTATGCAGGAATACACTGCGACTTCGGTGTCACTCACATAGGAGGAGCCGCAAGCGGCCCGCTGGAGGGGCGGCTTCACAAGCTCTCCCCTCGTCCGTCGAGGAGTCTTGTCGACGAGCCATCGGACGGGAATCCGACATCGGACAGCCGGTGTCTCTGCAGCATTTCGCTTTCTTTTCTCTTCTCCCACTGGTCCTGTCAGAAGCGCTCTGGTGTGACAGACGTCCATCGCCGCGGGCAGGTTCACTCGGGCCCGGCCCCGGCGTGCGAGGCCGTCCCCAGGAGTGCGGCCACGGCCGTCGTATGTCCGTCGAAGGCCAGCGTGACCGGTGCGTCGAGGACCTGCCATCCGGCCGTCTCGGGCATCGGCGCGGCCTCGGGCAGGGTTGCGGCGTCGCGCACCGGCAGCAGGGCGAAGACCTCGAGGGTGTCACGGGTGGAGTGCACGTCGAAGAGGCGGACCCGCCCCGGATCGGCCGCCAGACCGGTCTCCTCCCGCAGTTCCCGCACGGCGCCCTCCTGCCAGGTCTCGCCGACCTCCACATAGCCTCCGGGCAGCGCCAGCCGCCCCAGGGCGGGCTCGATGGCCCGGCGCACCACGACCACCCCGAGCCCGCCTGACAACGTTGCCACGGGCTGTAGGACCACCGCCGCGGGCAGTGGGTTGCGCCATTGGGTCTCACCGCAGCCGGAGCAGTCCCGCGGCCAGCCGGCTCCCTCGGCGAAGGCGGTACCGCAGTAGGAACAGTGTGTGACGCGGCGTCCGCGCGTGTACCCCATGAGCCTCCCACTCCGCTTCCTCGGCATGCGGCAGCAGGCAACATACAACAACCGGGCCGCCGTACCAGTGGGAAAGCCCACCACCGGCCCGGCTCCGCCCGGGCCCCGGCGGGCCCGGGGGACCGGCCACCCGAGGAAAGCTCCGGTCATTGCGCGGTCATTTTCCCAACCGCCGCCGCCGTTTTCGCAGTTCCCGGGGAATTCCGCCGGATCCCTACAGTTGTCTGCGTGCTGAATCGACTTCTCCCCGCTTCGGGGCCCGGACGCGTTCTGGCCCTGGCGACCCTCTTCCTCACCATGGGGCAGGGCGCCTTCATGACGTGTTCAGCGCTTTATTTCACCACGGTGGTCGGAATTTCCGTGCCCCAATTGGGACTCGGGCTGACCATCGCCGGAGCGGTGGGGCTGTTCGCCGGAGTTCCCCTGGGGCATATGGCCGACCGCCGCGGCGGGCGCGAAACGGCGGCGCTGCTGATCGCCCTCAACGGACTGGCGGCCGCCGGCTATCTCGTCGTCGGTTCCTTCGCCCAATTCACCGTATCGGCGTGTCTGTTCGTGGTGCTGGAGCGCGGCGGCCGGGCGGCCCTCCAGACGGCCGTGGCGGGCACACTGCGCGGTGAGGACCTGGTGGAGACCCGGGCCTATCTGCGCGCGATCACCAATGTGGGCGTGGCGGTGGGGGCCGGATTCGCGGGCATCGCGCTGCAGTTGGACTCCCCCGCCGCATTCCGTACCGTCCTGGTGCTGGACGCCCTGTCCTTCCTGGTGGCCGCGGCCGTGCTGACCGCCCTGCCGAAGGTGGCGCCGGTGGCCGCGGCACAGGGCGGCCCCGGGCAGCCCCGGCTCGCCGTCCTGCGCGACCGGCCCTTCGCCCTGGTCACCGCCTTGAGCGCGGTGCTGTCCCTGCACGCGGTGCTGCTGGAGATCGTGGTGCCGCTGTGGATCGCCGGTCATACGGACGCCCCTCGCTGGATGGTGACGGCCCTGTTCCTGCTCAACACGGGATGCGTGGTCGCGTTCCAGGTGCGGATCGCCAAGCGGGTGTCCGAGCTTCCGCTCGCCGTACGGGCCGTCCGGCAGGCCGGTTTCATCCTGTGCGCCGCGTGTGTACTGTTCGCGGCGTCGTCGGCGGACGGCATGGCCATGGCCGTGGCCTTCCTGCTGCTGGCCGGCGCGGTGCATGTGTACGGGGAGATGGTGCTGTCGGCCGGTGCCTGGGTCATCGGGTTCGACCTCGCGCCATCGGACAAGCAGGGGCAGTACCAGGGGTTCTTCTTCTCCGGCTACGCGGCCTCCGCCATGATCGCGCCCACCTTCCTCACCGCCACCGTCCTCCAGGGCGGTGCCCTCGGCTGGCTGCTGCTCGGCGGCCTGTTCATCCTCGCCGGCCTGGCCATGAAGCCGGTCGTCGGCTGGGCCGAGCGCACCCGCGCCCCGCGGCTCGCCCACAGCGGCTGACCCCCAAGGAGCACTGCGATGGAACATCGATCCACCCTCTCCCCCGTCCGGCCCCCGGTGCGGAGCGCCGGGGACGGGCCCGCCCACGGCACCTTCCTGGCCGGCGCGGCCGATCCGCACCTCACACCGCGCGAGCGGCTGCTGGGGAACGGCGTCCCGCTGGCCGATGTCACCGGCCGTCCCCGGCCGGATCTGACGGCCGGGCCGCGTGACGCCCTCCACGAGGAGGTGTCCGAGCAGCTGTGGAGCCGTGGCCTGGCCGCGATCCAGCTCGACGAGCCCCTGACCGACGACCGGTTCACCGCGCTCGGCGCGTTCCTGGGCACGGCCATGCCCGAACGGGACCCGGCCGTCGCGCCGTATGTGGAGCGGGAGGTGATCCTCAACCTGCGCAGCGAGCACGCCCGCACCGATGATGTGTCCCTGCAGCCCTTCGCCGTCAACCACCTCTCGCTGCACACCGAGAGCAGTGGCGCCCCCGTCGACACACAGCCGCGCTACATCGTGCTGATGTGCCTCGCCCCCGGGGACGCGGCGCAGGGTGCCAGGACGGTGCTCGTGCCGATGCGGGAGGTGGCGCGCCGGCTGTCCCCGGAGACGCTGGCCGTGCTCTCCCGCACCCGATACCGCGACCGCCCCGGCGTTCCCACGATCGCCCGGCAGGTCGGGGACCGCTGGGTGTTCTCCTTCCGCGACTTCCTCGCCGATGAGCTCCGGTGGTCGTACGAGGGGCCGGAGGAGGACGCCACGGCCGTGGGCGACGCGCTCCGCGAGCTGCTGGCGGCCATGTACGCGCCCGAGCACGCGCAGGGGCTCCAGTGGCGGCGCGGGCTGCTCGTCGTCATCGACAACACCTACTTCTTCCACGGGAGAACCAGCGGTTCGGCCACGCCCGAGGCGCGGCTCCGGCACCTCAAGCGCCTGCGCGTCGTGTAGCCCGCCCATGCCATCCGTTCACGTTCGCCCACAGGGGCGGCCCACTCGGGGAAACGCATGAAACTCTTCGAATCCGTACCGTCTCCGCGTCCGTGTCACGCCCCGCCGGACGCGCGCGAGACCGCGGCGCGCCCACCGCATCCCGGTGGCATCCGCGATGTCTTCACACCCGGTGTCGACCACCGTGTCCTGGAGGTCTACGCCCGGGCCCGCGACCCCCACGACCCGCTGGAGCTGCGGGACCTGTGGCTGGGACGGATCGAGCACGAGCTCGGTGGCAACGCCCTGCGCCCGGCGCTCGCCGAGACCTGGCGTGCCAGCAGGCCGCGCCGGTCCGTCGAGGCCGAGGAGGTGCTCTCCTCCCGCGCCACCGTCCGCTTCGTCAAGGAGCTCTTCAACTGGTTCTTCCGTGATGACCTCTACGGCGAACTGCGGGACAGCGCCCGCTACATCCTCTCCAGCGGGTCGATCGACGAGGAGCGGTGGGGGCTGCCACAGAGCCTGAAGGAGTGCATCCGCTACGCCCTCGACCGGGATTGGTACGGCTACTCCGACTCGCGCGGCCGGGTCCCGGCGCGCGAGGCGATCGCCGCGTACGAGAACGCCCGCATCGAGGGGGCGCGCTACGGCACCGAGAACGTGGCCATCACCATGGGCGGCACCTTCGCCATCAGCACGCTCGCCGACTTCGTGCTGCACGGCGGCGCGCGGCCCGCCGCACCGGCGCTGTGCGCGATCCCCAACTACCCGCCGCTGGTGGAGACGATAGCCCGCAGGCATGACGTGCGGCTGGTGCCCCTGGCCTCCGAGGGCGGCCAGACCTCCCTCGAGCCGCTCATCGCGGCGCTCACCCCGGACACCCCGCTGGTGATGCTGCAGACGGTGGGCAATCCGACCGGCGCCGCCGTGGCCGAGGCCGATCTCGTCCGGCTGATCCGCGCCGCCTCGCCCTCCACGGTCATCGTGCTGGACGAGTGCCACGAGTGGCTCGGGGACTACGGGAAACGGTCGGCGGACCGCGCGGCGCCCCAGGTGGTGCGGGTGTCCAGCCTCTCCAAGACCTGGTCGGCGCCGGGGCTGAAGGCCGGGTGGTTCCTGGCCGATCCGACGTTCATCGACGAGTACTACGAGTACGCGTCGTCCTCCTTCGGCGGCCCGCCCTCGTTCTTCTACACGGTCATCGAGGTGCTCGCCCGTCTGGAGCGGTGGCTCATCACGGGCGTCGAAACACCGGGTCCGGCCGAGGCCAAGGAGTTCGAGTCCTCGTACGACATCGACCTGGAACGGCTGCGGAACGCCTACCGCGGCTACCGCGCCGAGCGGCTGCGCCGGGCCGAGGATCTGACCGTCCTGCGGGACGCGGCCACCGTACGGCTGGCGGAGATCCCGGGCCGGGTGCTTCCGCCGCGCTTCTCCATCAACACCGCCGTGGAGCTGCCCGGTTGGGACGACTCCTACCGGTGTTTCCGCGACGTCCTGCGGGAGACCGGCGTCTCGGTGTTCCCCGGAATCCTCACCTTCTGCCTCTCCGGCGGCGTCGTCCGCATCACCACGTCCCGGCCGTGGGACGAGCTCGCCCCCGCCCTCGACCGGCTGCGTATCCACGCCGCCCCCGGACACGGAGGCTGATCCATGAACGGATGGCTGACCGCGGGCGGCCGCAAGCTGGTCCTCGGCATGGTGCACCTGTCACCGCTGCCCGGCACCCCCTTCCACGAGGAGGGTTCCTTCGCCCGGATTCTCGACACCGCGGTGCGGTCCGCGCGGGCGCTGTACGAGGGCGGGGCGGACGGCTGCCTGATCCAGACCGTGGACCGGGTGTACACCGTCGACGAGGAGTCCGACCCGGCGCGCACGGTGGCGATGGGCCTGATCACACGTGCGGTGGCCGACGCGACCGACGAACGGTTCCACATCGGTGTGCAACTGATGCGCAACGCCCTCAAGGCGTCCCTGGCGGTGGCGAAGGTGGCGGGCGGTGGCTACATCCGCGCGGGCGCCCTGGTGGGGCAGACCCTCACCGCGCACGGCATGGTGCGGGCGGACCCGCTGGCGGTGATGGACTACCGCCGCCGGATCGGCGCCGAAGACGTCAGAATCATCGCCGAGATCGACTCGATGCACTTCCGGTGGTTCGACGGGCAGAAGACCACGGCGGAGGTGGCGCGCGCGGCGAAGGCCGTCGGTGCCGACGCGGTGTCGCTGTGCCACCCGGACGAGGACACCGCGCTGGGGATGATCGCCTCGGTCCGCGAGGCAGCCCCCGGCCTGCCCGTGATCCTGGCCGGACACACCCGCCACGAGAACGCCGCACGGCTGATGGCCGCGGCGGACGGGGCGTTCGTGGGCACCTGCCTGGAGCGCGACGGCTGGGGCGGCGAGATCGACCGCGCCCGGGTGGCGGAGTACGTGGACATCGTACGGAGGCTGGAGCGGTGACCGGCCGGAACGATCCGAACCCGCGGGCCGGAGCCGGAATCCAGGCGCCACCGCCGCCCTTGGACCCGTCGGTGATGCTGCGTCAGGCCGATGCCCTCGCCGGGGACCTCCGCGAGCGCACCGGGCCCTTCGACGAGCGGGTGCGTGCCCTGCTGCCCGCGCGGTGGGCGGCGGTGGACACCGTCAGCATCGTGGGCGACGGCGACTCCTACCACGCCGCCTGCGCCGTGCGGATGGCCTTCGCCTCGCTGGCCGGGGTGGACTGCCGCCCGGTGAACGCGCTGCGGTTCGTGGAGTACGACCACCCCGGCGACCACCCCGTCGACCGCCCCGTCGGCCGCCCCGGCGCCGAGGGCCGCCCGCCGCGTCACGAACTCACGCTCGCGGTCTCCGCATCGGGCCGCACCCCGCTCGTCGTGCGGTCGGCCGAACGGGCCCGGGAGGGCGGGGCGCATGCCATCGCGGTCACCGGAACGCCCGACAGCCCGCTGGCGCGGGCGGCCGATGACACCCTCCTGGTCACCCTGCCGGACACCGAGCGGTCGCCGGGTGTGCGCACCTACCAGGCCAGTGTGCTGGGCCTGCTGCTGATCGCCATCCGTCTTGGCACGTTGCGCGGCCGCCTCACCGGGCAGGAGGCGGACGCCCTGCGCGGCGAACTGAGCGCACTGGCCGGACCGGTCGAGGCGACCGTAGCGGCGGCCCGGTCCCGGTGCCCCGAGATCGCCGAGCGCATCGCCGACGCGGCCGTGCTGAGCGTGCTCGGCAGCGGCCCCTCCCATGGCACCGCGCTCTTCGCGGCCGCCAAGGTGATCGAGACCTCCGGCGTCTTCGCCACCGGGCAGGACCTGGAGGAGTGGTGCCATGTCGAGCGGTTCGCCCGCCCGCCCGGGACGCCCGTGATCGTGGTGGCCGCGCCGGGCCGCACGTACGGGCACGCCGCGGAAGTGGCCGCGAGAGCTGCGGCGCTCGGTCGGCGCGTCATCACCGTGGCGCCCGAGGACGACTCCGCGATCACCCGGCAGGGCTGGGCCGCGCTGCCGGTGACCGGGCGCGTACGCGAGGAGTTCTCGCCCCTCCTCTACCACGTGTTCGCCGCCCCTCTTTCCTGCCATCTGGCCCAACTCCTGGGACGGGCGCCGTTCCTGGCCGACCTGCCCCGTCCGACCCCGACCACCACCCCCCGACACCGTGGAGAGACACCGTGACCCGGACCACGACGGAAGACCTGTCCACCGACCTGTCCACCCAGCAGATCATCTCCCTGCTGACGGAGGAGTTGCACGACCTCGACCCCGCCGAGCGCAAGGCGAAATCGCTCGAACTGCTCTCGGTCTTCGGCCGCGCCAAGGCGGACGCGCTGCCCGCCGAGGGGCGCCCCGAGGCGCCCGAGACCCCGCCCGGCCCGCTGCTGATCTGCGACTGGGCCGAAGACCTGGGCCTGGACGGCTCGACACAGCAGCTCGGCATCACGGTCGAGCCCGGCCCGACGAAGGTGATGAAGACGGCCGCCGCCACCGGACACTCCCTGGTGTCCAGCGGACATGTGGGAGCCGACATCCTCCATGTCCCGGCGGGCAGCGGTTTCGCACCCCACACCCATCCCGGGGACCATCTGCTGTTCGTGCTCGCGGGCACCGGGACGATCGCGGTGGCCGGTGAGATCGTGCGGACCCGGCCCGGTCAGGTGTACATGGTCCAGGGCGCCGTCACCCACGCGGTGGGCGCGGTCACCGACCACATGATCCTGTCCGTGGGCGCGCCGCACCGCCGCCTCGACAGCCCGGACCGGCAGGAGCTGACGGCGTACGCGGCGCTGCTGGGCGAGCTGGGGGAGATCACCTGCCGGCTGTGCGACATCCGGGCCACCAGCGGCGAGGAGCTCGCGGCGAAGGGCTGCACCCACTCCCCCCACCGGTTCGGGTGAGCGATGGGCTCGCCATCCCCCTCGCCATTTCCCACCAGCGCGGTGTCCTCGCCACGCACCGACGCCGAACTGGCCCACACCTACCGTGGCATCCCCTTCGAGGACCGGCTGACCCCGCATCCCACCCTGGTGTCCTGGCTCGCGCACCACGCCAGGGCCCGGGGCGGGGCCCCCTTCCTGACCACCGTGGCGGACGACGGTGAGCTCAGCACGCTCAGCTACGGCGAGGCCGACCGGCTGAGCCGGCGGCTGGCCCGATGGCTGCGCGCCGAGCTCCAGGTGGCGCCCGGCCGGACCGTGGCCCTCGCCCCGGTCAACGACCCGGCCTCGATCGTGGCCGTCCTCGGGGTGCTGCGGGCGGGCTGCCCCCTGTTGCTGCTCGGCCCGCAGGACCCCGCCGATCGCCGACGGCAGCAGACCGGGGCCGTACGGGCGCAGCTGGTGCTCCGGCCGCCGTCGGTGTCCGCCGAGGCGCTGCCGGAGGCGGTCGCCCTCCCCGATCCGCGGACCCTGGAGGAGCCGGAGGGCGACACCGCCGATCCGGAGATCCACCCGGATCAGGACGCCCTGTTCTTCGCCACCTCGGGATCCACCGCGGCGTCCAAACTGGTGGCCCAGTCCCACTACAACGCCGCCGTGAACGCGGAGGCCCTCGGCCGCCACCACGGGCTGCGCCCCGGTGACCGGCTGCTGGGCTGCCTGCCCGTCCACCATGTCAACGGTCTGCACTTCACCGTCCTCGGCGTCCTGGCGGCCGGTGCCCATGTGCTGCTCGCGGACGGCTTCGACCCGCTGCGCTACCCCCGGCTGCTCCAGCGGTTCCGGCCGCGGATCGCCAGCGTGGTGCCCAGTGTGCTGGAGGCGCTGCTGGAGACGTGGCGGACGCCCGGACTCCCTTCTGGCTTCGGGTACTTCGTCTCCGCCGCCGCACCGCTGACCACCCGCACCGCACGGGCCGTACGGGACCGCTTCGGTGCCCGGGTGCTCCAGGGCTACGGGCTGACCGAGACGGTGAACTTCTCCACCACGCTCCCCGCCGATCTGTCCGAGGACACCTACCGGCGGCTGATGCTCGACACCGACATCCCCACAATCGGCACGGCCGTGTTCGGCAACGAGGTGGCGGTGCTGACCCCGGAGGGCGAGCGGGCGGCCCCCGGGCAGGTGGGAGAGATCTGTGTGCGCGGCCACAATGTGATGTCCCGCTACGAGGCGAACTCGGCCGCGACCGACGAGGCGTTCGCGGGCGGCTGGTTCCACACCCAGGACCTGGGGATGGAGGTGGCCGACCCGGATCACCCCGAGCCCTTCGTCGTGGTCACCGGGCGTCGTAAGAACATCGCCAAGGTCGGGGGCGAGACCGTCTCCCTGGACGAGATGGACCGGGTGCTGCGCGCCGTGCCCCGGGTCCGGGACGCCGCGTGTGCCGCGCTTCCGCACCGCTTCCTGGGCGAGGAGATCGTGGCGGCGGTCGTACCGATGCCCGGCGCCGACGGCCCGCCCGATGTGCTGCCCGCGCTGGCCGCGGCGTTCCGGCCCGCTGTACTGCCGCGCCGGGTGGAGCTGTTCGACGCCATCCCGAGGACCCGCACCGGCAAGGTCCTCCGCCGG
>NZ_JAAAYH010000091.1:0-24760 GCF_018035285.1 Streptomyces sp. MK37H
CAGGCCGTTCCGGTGAGGTGGAAACCGGAGGCGGCTACCCCGCGCGGGGGGCCGGGGTGCCCAGGCCGTAGACGCGGCGGGCGTTGTCCGCGCCCAGCAGCGCGGCCACCCGGCGGGCGTCGCGGCGCGACCAGGCGCCCTCCGCCACCCAGTGGGTCAGCAGCGCGGTCAGCGCCTCCCGGAAGAGCCGCGCCCCCACCACATACAGTTCGGGCAGACCGTAGGCGTCGGTCGAGAAGAGCACCTTGCCGAACGGGGCGAGCTCGAGCATCTCGGCGAGCACGGCCCCGGCCCGCGCCCCGGTGTGCGACAGGGCCAGCCCCACATCGGCGTACACATGCGGGAAGACGGCGGCCAGATAGGCGGCGCCGCGGTGGTACGGATAGCCGTGCAGCAGGATCAGTGTGCAGCCCGTGGGGCGCACGGCGCGGATGAAGTCGGTGAGGGCGAGCGGATCGCAGCGGTCCAGCCGCAGATCGGGATCGCCGAACCCGGTGTGCAGTTGCAGCGGCAGCCCGGTGTACGCCGCCGACCACAGCAGATGGCGCAGCAGCACGGGATCGCTGACCCGGGCGGCGGCGGTGCCGCCCTGGGCGCGCCGGGCGAGCCAGTGCTCGGCGGCGGTGTGGACGGCGCCGGGGCCCGGCGGATCGGGCTCGAAGTCCAGGCCGTAGCGGTAGGCGGCCACCGACTTGAAACCGGCCGCCGTGCGGGCCGCCTCCCGGATCCCGTCCGCCACCCCGGCCAGGAAGTCGTCGGCGGTCAGCGAGGTGTCGGCGATCCGCTCCGCCAGCTGCTCCAGCCGGACGATCTCATGGGCGGTGCCGCCCGCCGCGAGGGCCAGCTCCTGAGGGGTGGTCAGATTGCCCGGCAGCCCGGTGTCCACCAGGAACTCGCTGATCCCGGCGGCGCTCAGCAACCGCCTGGTCACCTCCCGCGCGCCCAGCTCGCGCCGCCGGGCGAGGTAGCGGGCGGGCGGGCAGTGCGGTTCGAGGTCCAGCAGCGGTGGACACCAGCGGCGCACCGCGAACCCCAGCTGGCTGTCGAAGAAGGTGGTGCCGAGCGCGGCGGGCGCGTCGGATTCGGTCAGGAACGCCTCGAATTCGGCCGAGCCCAGCTCGGAGCGGGCCACCCCATGGCAGTGGTGGTCCACCAGGGGCGGCAGCGGCGGCTCGGTCGGATCCGTCTGCTCGGCGGCCTCCATCGGTCAGTACCGCCTCCGGGTCGCGATGGCGATCTCGCGCGGGGACGACTTCTCGAACAGGGCGGACTCCGCCCGGCGCACCGCGGCGATGGACTCGAAGAGCGGATCGCCCAGCGCCTCGCGCAGCACGGTCGAGTCCTCGAAGTGCTCCAGCGCCGTCAGCAGCGAGGTGGGCAGCCGCCGCTCGCGGCCCTCGACCGCGGGGTCCCCGGAGACGGGTGGCGGCAGGGAGAGCCCGGAGTCCATCCCGCCGAGGCCCGCGGCGATGACCGCGCCCGCCACCAGATAGGGGTTGGCCGCCGGGTCGAAGGACTTGATCTCGGCGTTGGCCGCCCCCGGGTCGTCCGGTGCGCCGGTGATGAAGCGCACCGCCGCCTCCCGGTTCTCCAGGCCCCAGCACTGGTACGCCCCGGCCCAGCGGGAGGGTTCGAGCCGGAGGTAGCTCGCGGGGGTGGGGGCGCCGATGGCGAGCAGGGCGGGCAGCTCGCGCAGCACCCCGGCGAGGAACGCCTCGGCCGTCGCGGTCATGCCGTTGGGCCCGTCGCCGTCCCGGCACAGATTGCGGTCCCCCTGCCACAGGCTCAGATGCAGATGGGCGCCGTTGCCGACCCCGCCCGGGTCCACCACCGGGCCGAACATCGGGTTGAGCCCGGCGCGCCCGGAGCACGCCCGGATCGTCTCCCGCACCAGTACGGCGAGATCGGCGGCGCCGACCGGATCGGCGGGCGCCAGGGACACCTCGAACTGCCCGGGGGAGTACTCGGGGTGGAGCTGGTGCACCTCGGCCTGCTGCGCGTCCAGCGCGCCCAGCAGATCGGCGAGGTAGTCGGCGAGGTCGACCACCCGTGCCATGCCGTAGGCGGGGCCCGCGGTGGGGTACCGCGGCGGGTCCTGGTCCGGGTCGCCCGTGGTGACCACCCACTCGGTCTCGAACCCCATGCGCACGGTCAGCCCCCGCTCCCGCGCCCGCTCGGCCATCCGCCGGGCGAACAGCCGCTGGCAGACGGGGTGCGCCCGGCCCTGCTGGTCGTACCGGTCGACCGGGGCCCAGGCCCAGCCGGGCTGTGCGGCCAGCGGGGTGAGCCGGTCCAGGTCGGGGAGGAGCCGCAGATCCCCGTCCGGGCCGCCGACATGGCGGCTGGTGGTCATGGAGTCGTCCACGAGATAGACGTCGAAGACGGGGGACATCCCGACCCCGTGCCGCGCGGCCTGGGGCAGCCGCGCGGTGGGCACGGACTTCACCCGGGTCAGACCCGCGTTGTCCACCCACGTCAGCGCGATGGCCTGGATGCCGTTCGCGGTGAGCCGCTCGGCCTCCTGCCGAGCCCGTGCGTATGCCTGCTCGCGTTCCCCGGTCCCCATGGGCGCCTCCTCAGCCATGTCCTGTACGCCGAGACTATTGCCTGCGGACGTTCTTGTGGTGACGCATTGTCCCGATCGCATACGGGGTGTGACGGTGGCTTATGCCGGTCGGTGGTTGACACGACCGGCCGGGGCGTCGAGGCGGTCGGCCCGCCCGCCGAGGCGTCCGGTTTCGGCCACGTAGCGGAGACCGCCTACGTCACCTGGCCCCCTCCCGGAGGGTGTCGGTGAGGGAGCCACCGCCAACGGCTTCGCCACCGGCATCAGCCGGGTCGGCGCCGCCATCGGCACCTGGGGAGCGCCCGTCGTCCTCGACCACAGCACACCCGGCCGGCCATGCTCCTCGGCGCGGTGATCTGCGCCATCGGCTGGGGAACGTCGTACATCCTCGCCCCGGAGACCAGCGGGCTCACCCTCGCCGACGCCAGTGCGGCGGATACGGACCACAGCCCCCGTGAGCGGCCGTGTGCCGGCCGTGACACCTCCTCGACCACACCGTCCCCCGCGGTGAAGGAGCACTCATGACCTTTCCGGACACCCCGCCCTTCACGGTCACGATCGTCGGCGGCGGAGTCGTCGGCCTGGCCTGTGCCACTACCTCAGTGGCGCCGGGCTGCGGGTCACCGTCCTCGAACGCGACCGGCTGGGCGGCGGCGCGTCCCGCGGCAACGCCGGGGAGGTCTGCCCCGGCCTGGTCGAACCGCTGGCCGCCCCCGGTGTCATCGGCACGGCGCTGCGCGAGTACGCCGCCGAGGCGCTCGCCGCCTTCCGCCGGCTGGACGGCCCCCATCGTGCCCGGCGGTGTGCTGGAGGGGGCCCGCCTCGCGGAGGCGGAGCCCTCGCTCACCGAGGGCGAGCGGGCGGGATTCGTGGTGGAGCGTCAGTGGTCCCTGGACCCCTCGCTCTTCGTGGACCGGCTCGCCGAGCGGCCGCGGAGCGACGGGGTGGAGCGACGGGGTGGAGCTGGTCGAGGGCGCGCGTGTCTCATCCATCGTGGACCGCTCCGGCCGGACCGAGGTCCGGACCTCGGCGGGCACCTTCCGCGCCGACACGGTGGTCATCGCGGCGGGCATCGGCTCGCGGGAGCTGGTGCGGGGGCTCGGCAAGGACATCGACCTGGTGGCGGGCAAGGGGCACAGCTTCTCGGTGGCGGCCGAGCCGCCGCCCTCCCGCCTGGTCCACCTCGGCGGGGCCAAGGTGGTGCTCACGCCGATGGGCAAGCGGGTCCGGGTCGCCGGGACGATGGAGTTCGAGCGCGACGCCGACCGGTTCCGGCAGCGGCGCATCGAGGCCATCGTCGCGGCCGCGCGCCCGTATCTGCGCCATGCCGACTGGGACGACCGCCAGGAGGAGTGGGTGGGGCCGCGGCCCATGACCCCCGACGGGCTGCCGCTGATCGGCCCGGTGCCGGGCCATCCCCGGGTGCTGCTGGCCACCGGCCACAACATGCTCGCGCCCGCCACCGGCCGGCTGGTGGCCGGACTGCTGACGGGGACGGCGGATCCTAGGCTTTCCTCCACTTTTGCACCGGTACGGAGTGTTCGTCGCTACTCTTGGCGTGTACGCGACACCCGTCGTGAGTGAGCCGAAGGGGCGCGTCGCTGTCGAAAGGGAGTCGCGCACAGGGAGCGAGGAACGAGCGACCGAGCACGTCGACCGTCGACAGCGACATAGGCGCCCCGGAGGCGAACCGAGCGCTAAAGAAAAGGGGAGCTTGCAGTGGTCAGTCGCAGAACCCTGCTCACGAGCACACTGGGCATCACCGGCGGCCTTCTCCTCCCGACGGCGGGCGCCGGCGCGGCGCCCGCCGACTGGTCCCGGGCGGTGGTGGACTCCACCATCGCCCGCTACCCCGACCCCGCGTCGCTCGGCGGCTGGGGGTACACCCGGGGGCTGTTCCTGCTCGGCGCCTACCGCGTCTACCAGCGGGTCAAGGAACCCTCGTACCTGGCGTACATCAAGCGCTGGGTGGACACCTTCGTCGACGCCGACGGCCATATGGACCGGACCTTCGACAACCTCGACGCGATGCAGTCCGGCAATCTGCTGCTGATCCTCCACCAGGAGACCGGCGACGCCCGCTACCGGACCGCCGCCGACCAGATCCGGGACCGGATCACCACCTATCCGCGCACCGCCGACGGCGGGATGTGGCACGCCACCGGCAAGACCAACGAGCTGTGGGGCGACGGTGTCTTCATGGCCCAGCCCTTCCTGCTGCGCTACGGCATCGCCTACGGCGACCAGCGTTACGCGTACGAGGAAGTCACCAGGAACCTCTCGGTGTACTTCCGCCACCTCAAGGCGGCCAACGGGCTGATCTACCACGCCTATGACGCCGACGGCGACGCCCCCTGGAAGCCCGACCCCACCACCGGCACCTCCGCCCACTTCTGGGCACGGGCCATCGGCTGGACCGCGATGACCCATGTCGAGGTGCTGGAGCTGCTCCCCGCGAACCATCCGCGCCGCGCCGAACTGCTGGGCAATGTACGGCACTTGGCGAAGGGCTTCATGCGCTATCAGGACCCGGCCACCGGCCGCTGGTTCCAGGTCGTCGACAAGGCGAGCGACCCCGGCAACTGGACCGAGACCTCCGCCTCCAGCATGTACACCCTGATGCTGCACGCCGCCCTGGAACACGGCTGGATCAGCGGCGGCGGCTACGCGGCGGCGGCCCGCAGGGGTTATCAGGGCGTGCTGAAGAAGGTGTCGGTCGGCTCCGACGGGCTGACGAACATCACCGACATCAGCGAGGGCACCAACGTCGGGGACCTGGCCTACTACCTCGGCCGCAAGCGCAACACGAACGACCTCCACGGTCTGGGCGCCTTCCTGCTGATGAACGAGCGGCTCGCGCACTGACACCGGCACAGGGACGTACGGGCTGACGGACGTACGGGCGCGGTCCCGCGGACCGCGCCCGTACCTACCCGCGCCCGCGGACGCGCTACTTCAACTCGACCTGGAACACCTTGTCCGCGCCGTCCGGCTCCCCGCCGTTGTTGTCCGCGTTCGTCGTGGACAGCCACAGCGTGTTCTTGCCCGGCACGGTCTCCACGGTGCGCAGCCGCCCGTAGGAGCTGGTGTAGTACGCCTTCGGGGTGCCCGCGCTCGTGCCGTCCACCGGGATCCGCCACAGCCGCTCACCGCGCAGCGCCGCCAGGTACATCGCGCCGTCGGCGTAGGTGACCCCGCTGGGCGAGGCGTCGCCGGTCGGCCACTGGCGCTTGGGGCTGGTCATCCCCGAGGTGGAGCAGTTGCCCTCGCAGATCGGCCAGCCGTAGTTCTTGCCCGGCTCGATGAGGTTGAGCTCGTCGTACTTGCTGTTGCCGAACTCGGCCTCCCACAGCCGGCCCTGCGGGTCCCAGGTGATGCCCTGCGGATTGCGGTGGCCGTAGGAGTAGACGAGCGTGCCGAACGGATTGCCCGGGGCGGGCTTGCCGTCCGTGGTCATCCGCAGGATCTTCCCGTTGAGGGAGTTCTTGTCCTGGGCGAGATCGGGTGTCTGCGCCTCCCCGGTGGTGGCGTAGAGATAGCCGTCCGGCCCGAACTTGAGGCGTCCGCCGTTGTGGTACTTGTTCTTCTTGATGCCGGTGACGATCGCCTTGTAGCCGCCGAGCGAGGAGCCGTCGTAGGTCATCCGGGCGATGCGGTTGCCGTCGGACGCGGTGTGCATCAGGTAGATGGCGTGGTCGGTGCTCCAGTTCGGGGAGACCGCGATGCCCAGCAGCCCGCCCTCACCGTCCGTGGTCACCACATTGGGCACCGTGCCGACCTGCGTCCTGGTGCCCGACTGGGTGAGCTTGTAGAGCTTGAAGGAATCGCGCTCGGTGATCAGCGCCGAGCCGTCGGGCAGCCAGCTGAGCCCCCAGGGGATGGTCCAGCCGGACGAGACGGTCTTGATGTCCGAGGGGGCCGAGTCGGCCGCCGAGGTCGCGGCGCTGCCGGTGCCGGTCTGGGTGAGCAGCAGCCCTGCGGCGAGTGCGGTGGTGGCGGCCGCGGCCACCAGGGTGTTCCGATAGCTCTTCATCGCGCGCCCTCCTACTGGAGCTTGTATGCCTTGAAGTTCCGGGTGAGCAGGTACGTGGTCTGGAGGCCGGTGCTGTTCAGGCTCCGGTAGATGCCCGACTTGGGCCGCAGATAGTTCTTGCCGCGCCACAGGTCCAGGCCGGTGCGCTTGTACGAGGCGACTTGTCTGCCGTCGGTGGTCACCGACCAGTCGGCGTACGCGCCCGAGTCGGCCGCCTTGACCTCGACCGACACATCGCTCCACTTGCCCTGGAGCGGCTTCATGCCGGCGGCCCCGGCCTCGGTGAGGATGCGGGGCTCCACTTCAGGCTCCAGGACGCGGCCGGCGCCCGCGGGGACCGCTCGGCACCGTAGGCGACCGCGGCCGGGGCGATCAGCGCCCGTCGCCGCGAGAGCGAGGGTGGTGCGCGGTAAGAGCGGTGAACGCTCCATCAAGGATTCTCCTGTCTGATCCTTGTTCACATGGGGGGACTGTAAGGAAGGGTTCCTAACGCGTCAACAGGTCAGCCACGGGAGACCCGGTAGACGACCGTGCCGTGCGCGGGCACCGAGGCGCTGATCGAGCCGCTCGTGGTGGAGGTGGCCTTCGACCACAGGTCCTTCAGGCGGTACGAGGACGAGCCGCCGAGGCCGATCGCGCTCGCCGTCGTCGAGATCGTCTTGCTGGACGAGTTCTCGTTGAGCAGCGCCACCGCGCGGTCGCCGTTCGCCAGTTGCTTGGTGTACACGGTCTTCCCGCCGCTGGAGGAGACGATGGTGGCCTGCTTGCCCAGAGTGTCCTGGTCGAGCGCGATGATGTCGGTGTTCTTCAGGATCGACTGGGTGGTCGCGGAGGCGTTCCGGATGTCGCTGCCGATCAGCAGCGGCGCCGCCATCATCGCCCACAGGCTGAAGTGGGTGCGGTACTCGGTGGCCGTCATCCCGCCGTTGCCGACCTCCAGCATGTCGGGGTCGTTCCAGTGGCCGGGGCCCGCGTACTGCGCCAGGTCGTCGTTGATGTGCAGCTTGTCGATCATGCTGGACCACTTGTCGCTGATGTCGCCGGTGGTGCGCCAGGAGTTGCCGACCGGCTCGCCCCAGGTCCACACCTTGGGAGTGGTCTGGCCCCATTCGCACAGCGAGTAGAGGATCGGGCGGCCGGTGGCGGCGAGCGCGTCGCGCATGGCCTTGTAGCGCTTCTGGGCATCGACGCCCTGGTTGTTGCAGTTGTCGTACTTGAGGTAGTCCACGCCCCAGGAGGCGAACTGCTTGGCGTCCTGCTTCTCGTGGTCCAGTCCGCCCGGGAAGCCGTTCGCCGCGTTGCAGGTCTTGGTGCCGGCGCTGGTGTAGATCCCGAACTTCAGCCCCTTGGCGTGCACATAGTCCGCGACGGCCTTGATGCCGTTCGGGAAGCGGGTGCGGTTGGGCACCAGATTGCCGCTCGCGTCCCGGCTGGGCTCGGCCCAGCAGTCGTCGATGTTGACGTAGGTGTAGCCCACGTCCTTGAGGCCGAGCGAGATGAACGCGTCGGCGACGCCTTTGACCATGGACTCGTTGAACGAGGCGTCGCAGTGCGTGGCGTTCCAGTTGTTGAAGCCCATCGGGGGCGTACGGGCCAGGCCGTTGTCCAGTGCGACGGCCTGCGGCGCCGCGGTGGTGAGACTCACGGTGAGGGCGCCGGCGGCGACCGTGGTGGCCGCGGTGACGGCCGCGAGGCAGGAGCGAAGACTGCGTGATCGGGTGGATCTTTGCATGATCATCTCCTTTGAACGCGGACAGTGCATCGCGGAAGGTAGGAGGTGTGGCGCGATGAGTCAAGGAATGGTGTGGACCAACGGGGTGGTGGCGTAGGCGGCGGTCGACGAAAAATGGCCAACTGCCAGCGGATTCCGCTTGTTTCTTGGCATCGCACAGGGAATATACAGCTGGAGAGATCGGAGGATTTTTGACGCACGCTTATTGACCGGACCGCAACAGCCGGTGACCCTGCAACAGAACGGCACATGACCGTACGCCCCCGAGAAGGAGCCCTCATGCGCCGCAGATCGCGCCGCCGCCTCGGCGCCTGGCCGGCCGCCGTGCTGTCGGCCGTCGTCACCCTCGCCCTCACCGGTCCCACCCCGGCGCGGGCCGAAGTCATCAACCCCCGGCAGCAGTGGCTGCGCCAGTCCCAGGCGGGTCTCTTCCTGCACTGGGGCATGCGCACCTCGCCCGGCTACACCAGCTGCTCCGCCTGGGAGAAGGCGGTCACCGACGGTGGCTGGGACGCCGGCTACTGGGTGGCCGAGGCCAAGAAGCTGCACGCCTCCTTCCACAGCCGTCTGGGCTATGCGCGGGCCTGGCCGTCCGCCATCCCCGGAAGCTGCTCCACCAAGCGGGACTTCCTCGGCGAGCTGATCGACGCGGCGAGCGCCCAGGGGCTGAAGGTCATGCTCTACATGACCGACGATCCGCAGTGGCATGCCGAGGGTGGCCACGAATGGCTCGACTCGGCGGCCTACTCGGCCTACAAGGGCCATGACGTCGACCTGACCACGCGCGACGGCTTCGGCGAGTACTCCTACGACAACTTCGTGGAAGTGATGCGGAAGTACCCCAAGCTGTCCGGGTTCTGGATAGACAACGACAACGACTACTGGATCGTCCACGGGCTCTACGAGAAGATCCGCGCCGACCGTCCCGGCTGGCTGCTGAGCAACAACAACGAAGACACGCCGATCATGGACACGGTCAGCAATGAGCAGAAGACCGGGATGACCCCGGCCTATGACTACCCCCAGGCCATCTGGACCCCGCAGCCCCGGCTCACCGAGGCCTGCTTCAAGCTGCCCAGCAGCGGGGCCTGGTGGTACAGCGGCACCGATTCGGCGGTGGACCACGGGCTCACCCTCGGCCGGCTGATCAGCGACTCCGGATCCTCCGTCAAATCCCTGATGGCCGAGACCGCCCAGGTGAACGGGCGCTTCCCCAGCAAACAGGAAGCGTTCAACAACTACGCCAAGACCTATCTCGACAAAATCCGGGGATCGCTGGGCGGCACCGAGGGCGGTGGCTACTCCTACGGCGGGCTCCAGCCCGGCGCCTGGAACGACGGCGCCCACGGGGTGACCACGGTGAGCACGACCGACCCCGACCGCCACTTCGTCCACGTCCTCACCCGGCCCTCGGGCTCGACGCTGACCGTGAGGGACAACGGCTACAAGGCGACCGGCGTCACCGACTACCGCACCGGTAAGAAGCTGACCTTCCGCCAGAGCGACGGCCGGATCACCATCTCCGGCATCACCGACTGGGATCCGTACGACACCGTCCTCGCGGTCCGCACCGACGGCCGCCAGGGCATCGTTCCGCCCGGTTCCCTCACCGCGAGCGCCAGTGTCTCCGCGAGCGGCCACCCCGCCGCCGCCGTACTCGACGGCGATCCGCGGACGTACTGGGACAATGACACCACCCTGCCCGCCTCGGTCACCCTCGATCTGCGGTCCGCCAAGAGCATCCGCTATCTGGCCGTGAACCAGCGGGAGTGGTCGGTCTCCTACGCCCGCTCCGACACCGAGCAGTCCGCCCGCATCCGCGACTACCAGGTGCACGTCTCCGACAACGGACGCGACTGGGGCAGCCCGGTCGCCTCCGGAACACTGCCCAGCGCCCGCGGTGTGCGGTTCATCGACATCCCCGCCACCACCAAGCGCTATGTCCGGCTCACGGTGAACAGCACCTGGGCCGCGGCCACCGACACCAAGCACTATCGCAAGCTGCTGCTGGACGAGGTGCGCATCGGATCCGCCTACCCCGGGAGCGGCCGTACCACCACCGACGGCGGGGCACCGCGGATCCGGACCGCCCGCTGACGGCCCGTCCGCCGCGTCCCGTTGATTCATCCCCCACTCAGATGGAAGGCAGGTCGAAGCCATGAACGACACCACACCGCGCACGGCACCCGAGGCGGCGGACCGCACCCGTACGGAGGCCGGCGAGACCGCCTGGCAGACGCCCGACTACGTGGTCGTGGAGACCGCGCTGGAGGTCACCGCCTACTCGCTGAACGCCCGCTGAGATCCCCGCCATGCGCGTGCGCGTGCTCGGCACCGCGGCGGGTGGCGGCGTACCCCAGTGGAACTGCGCGTGCCCCGGATGCTCCGGGGCACGCGCCCACCCGGGGTGGCGCCGCCGCCATGCCTCGCTCGCCGTCCAGGCCGACGAAGACCGCTGGTATCTGGTCAACGCCACCCCCGACCTCGGCGACCAGGTCGAGGACTGCCCTGAACTCCACCCCGGGCCCGAACCGCGCCGGACCCCGCTGGCCGGGGTGATCCTCACCGACGCCGAACTCGACCACACCCTCGGCATCGCCCGGCTGCGCGAGGCGGACGGCATCGAGATCGTGGCCACCGACCCGGTGCGGCACGCCCTGCTGACCGGGCTCCACCTGGGCGAGGTCCTCACCCCCTACGCCCGGCTGGACTGGCGCCCCCTCGGCCCCGGGGACCGGCCGCTCGCCGAGGGCTCGCCCCTCGCCGTCGGCGCCGTCCCCGTCTCCGCCAAACGCCCCCGCTACGCGGCCGGACGGGGCGCCCCGGACGACGACGCCTGGGTGGTCGCCCTGCGGCTGACCGACCGCGCCACCGGCCGCTCCCTCCTCTACGCCCCCGCGCTCGCCGCCTGGCCCGGCACCTTCCAGCGTGCCGCCGAAGAGGCCGACTGCGTGATCGTCGACGGCACCTTCTGGTCCGATGACGAGCCCCTCACCAGCGGCTTCGGCTCGCGTACCGCCACCGCCATGGGCCATCTGCCGATCGACGGACCGGACGGCACGGCGTACCGGCTGGCCGCACTCGAAGCACGCACCCTGTACACCCACCTCAACAACACCAACCCCCTCAACGACCCGGCCGCGCCCCAGCACTCGGGCTTGGCGAGGCTGGGCGTCGAGGTGGCCGCCGACGGGATGGTGATCGACCTGTGAGCACCCCACGGACACGGCTCGAGGAGCGGTTGCGCGCGGTCGCGCAGGAGCGCTACCACGACCGCCACCCCTTCAACGTACGGATGCACGCGGGCGAGCTCACCCCCGCCGAACTGCGCCGCTGGATCCTCAACCGCTTCCACTACCAGCGCCACATCCCCGTCAAGGACGCGCTGATCACCGCCAAGCTCGACACCTCACGGCTGCGCCGGATGTGGCTGCGGCGCATTCAGGACCACGACGGCGCCACCGAGGGCGAGGGCGGTATCGAGCGGTGGCTGCGGCTCGGCGAGGCCGCCGGCCTGGACCGGGACCGGCTGCTGTCGGGTGCTGAGGTGGTGCCCGGGGTGCGGCTCGCGGTCGACGGCTATGTCAACTTCTGCCGGCTGCGCGACCCGCTGGAAGCCGTCGCGGCCTCGCTCACCGAGCTGTCCGCGCCCGGCATCATGCTCACCCGGATCGACGCCTTCGAGCGGTACTACCCCTGGATCGAGCGCGAGGGCCTGGCCTACTTCCGCAACCGGGTCGACCAGGGGCGCCGGGACAGCACCGAGGCCCTCGACCTGGTCCTGACCTGGGCGCGGACCCCCGAGGACGAGGACCGGGCGGTGGCGGCGCTCGCCTTCAAATGCGATGTGCTGTGGTCGCTGCTGGACGCGGTCGACCACGCCGACACCAAGGACGGCCCGGGGACCGACATCAAGGACGGCCCGGGGGAGGGGACATGACCGGACCCGGCACCCGACCCGCCCCGGCTGGATGGCGGCCCGCGCTGGCCCCCGCCGTGAGCCTGCGCCACGATCGGGTGCGGGACGCCGATCTGCTGGTGCTGCCCGAGCGGGTGGTGGTGCTGCGTGGCAGCGCCGCGAAGATCCTGCGGCTGTGCGACGGCGACCGGGACCTCGACTCCATCGTGGCGGAACTTCGGAGCCGCTTCCCCGGCGCGCCCGTCGCCGAGGACGTGCCCGCCTTCCTCGACCGGATGCGTACCCAAGGCTGGGTCCGATGACCGCCGCGCCCCGCCCGTGGGCCCTGCTCGCCGAGCTCACCCACGGCTGCCCGCTGCACTGCCCCTACTGCTCCAATCCGCTGGAGCTGGTCCGCCGCTCCCGTGAGCTGTCCACCGCCGAGTGGACGGAGGTGATGTGCCAGGCGGGGGAGTTGGGCGTGGTGCACACCCATCTCTCCGGCGGGGAACCCCTGTTGCGCGGCGATCTCGCCGAGATCGTCACCGCCGCCGAGTCCGCCGGGATCTACACCCAGCTCGTCACCAGCGGGGTGGGTCTGGACAGTTCACGGCTTGCCACGCTGACCGCCGCCGGGCTGCGCAGCGTCCAGCTGTCCCTGCAACACGCCGACCCGGCCGCCTCCGACCGGATCGCCGGGCACCGCTCGTACGCCGCCAAGGAACGGGCCGCCGCCCTGGTGCGCGCGGCCGGACTGCCGCTCGGGATCAACGTCGTCCTGCACCGCGACAACCTCGACGCGCTCGACGCCATCATCCGGCGCGGCCTGGACTGGGGCGCCGACCGGATCGAGCTGGCCAACACCCAGTTCTACGGCTGGGCGCTGCGCAACCGCGAGGCCCTGCTGCCCACCCGCGACCAGCTCGCCCGGGCACGGGACACGGTCCAGTGGTGGCGGGACCGGCTGGGCGGCGCCACCGACCTGGTGTGGGTCGTGCCCGACTACTTCGACGGCGTGGCCAAGCCCTGTATGGGCGGCTGGGGCGCGGTCTCGCTGACCGTCGCGCCCGACGGCACCGTGCTGCCCTGCCCCGCCGCCGCGAGCCTGCCGGACCTGGACCCGCCCAACGTCCGCGACCACCTCCTGGAGTGGATCTGGGACCACTCGGGCGCCTTCAACCGCTACCGGGGCGAGGAGTGGATGCGCGAGCCGTGCCGCGGCTGCTCCCGCCGCGCGGAGGACTTCGGCGGCTGCCGATGCCAGGCGTACGCCCTGACCGGCGACGCGGCCCGCACCGATCCCGCCTGTGCGCTCTCCCCGGACCACGGTGTGGTCCGCGCGCTGACCACGGACCCCGGGCACCCGGCCGGAGCGGGCACCCCGGCGCCGACCGGCGGCTACGCGTACCGCAAGCCGGGAGGGTGAGGCCGGACGCGGTTTGGCGCATACGCCCCCGCTTCCGTAAAGTTTCGCCGTTGTCCAGGGGAACAGGCGAACCAAGAAAGCGGCAGCGGCGATGACGGTGACTGACGAAGGCCGGGCCGAGCGTGCCCCGGCCGAGGGGCCGGGCATCGACCCGGAGCGGCTGGCGACCTGTCTGAGCGTCCTCGCGGAACTCGACCGGCTGCCGGTCGACCACCCCGACGCGATCATGGTCCGCCGGGCCACCTCCGGGATCTACCGCAGTGTGAAGCAGCGCCGGCGCCAGGAGCGGCGGGCCGCGAAGACCGCGAACGACAAGGCCGTGACCGAGGCCACCGCCACCGGTGCCGCCGACCGGATCGACGACGAGACGCTGGGCCGCGCGCTCACCAGCTCCGTCAGCACGGAGATCGCGGGCATCCTGGAGCGCCCCCGCTCCTGCTACGTCTGCAAGACCCGGTATGTCGAGGTCGACGCCTTCTACCACCAGCTGTGCCGCGACTGCGCCGCCGAGAACCGGGCCCGCCGCGACGCCCGCACCGATCTCACCGGGCGCCGTGCCCTGCTCACCGGCGGCCGGGCGAAGATCGGCATGTATATCGCGCTGCGGCTGCTGCGCGACGGCGCGCACACCACCGTCACCACCCGCTTCCCGGTCGACGCCATCCGCCGCTTCAAGGCCATGCCGGACAGCGGGGAGTGGCTGCACCGGCTCAAGGTCGTCGGCATCGATCTGCGCGACCCCGCCCAGGTGATCGCGCTGGCCGACGCGGTGAGCGCCGCGGGCCCGCTGGACATACTGATCAACAACGCCGCCCAGACCGTCCGCCGCACCCCGCAGGCGTACGCGGAGCTGATAGCGGGCGAGTCCGCGCCGCTCCCTGCCGGAGAGCTCCCGGAGTCCGTGGTCCTCGGCGCCTTCGGCAGCGGCGCCCAGGCGGCCCTGCCGGCGCCCCGCGCGCCACGGGACGGCGCCCTCACCCCGCAGGACCTCACCGCCCTCGCCCTTAGCCCCGGCTCCGCCTCACCGGCCCGGATCGAGGCCGGGACCGCGATCGACGCGGGCGGGCTGGTGCCGGACCTGGACCCGAGCAACACCTGGGTGCAGCGGGTCGGCGAGGTGGACCCGGTCGAGATGCTCGAGGTCCAGCTGTGCAATGAGACGGCGCCGTTCATCCTGGTGAGCCGGTTGCGCCCGGCGATGGCCGCCTCGCCCGCCCGGCGCAAGTACGTGGTCAACGTCTCCGCGATGGAGGGCAAGTTCGGCCGGGGCTACAAGGGCGCGGGCCATCCGCACACCAATATGGCCAAGGCCGCGCTGAACATGCTGACCCGCACCAGCGCACGCGAGATGTTCGAGTCCGACGCCATCCTGATGACGAGCGTCGACACCGGATGGATCACCGACGAGCGCCCGCACCCGGACAAGATGCGGCTGGCGGCCGAGGGCTTCCACGCCCCCCTCGACCTGGTGGACGGCGCGGCGCGGGTCTACGACCCGATCGTCCGGGGCGAGCATGGCGAGGACCTCTTCGGCTGCTTCCTGAAGGACTACGCCCCGACGTCCTGGTAACGACGGGGCACCGCCGGACGGAGAGGCCGACAGGGCACCGCCGGACGGAGGGGCGCGCACATCCGCGCCCCGCTCGCCGCGGTCCGGCCCGGCGTCACGCGCTCGCCTTGCGGCCCGCCGCCGGGGTGCGGCGGCCGGGCGAGAAGCCGAAGCGGCGGGCCAGCCGCCGCAGGCGGGCGCGGGCGGCGGTCCGGTAGCGCTCCCAGAGGCGGGCGAACCGGCTCGCGCGCAGCTCCTCGAAGAGCTGGTCATAGCGCCGGGCGATCGGCTCCGGGTCATAGATCCGGGAGCTCTCCAGGGCGGCCGCGCCCATCGCCCGCCGGGCCGGGGCGTCGCCCATCAGCTCCATCAGGGCGCTCGCCAGCGCGTGCTTGTCCCCGGTGGGGACGAGCCGTCCGGTGACCCCGTCCTTGATGATCTCGGCGGGGCCGAGCGGGCAGTCGGTGCTCACCACCGGCACCCCACAGCGCATGGCCTCCACGATCGTCATCCCGAACGACTCGGCGTCCGAGGCGACCGCGACCAGCGACGCCTTGGCGAACTCCGCCTCGATGGGGGAGCGGGACCCCATCAGCTCCGCGGTCCCGGACAGGCCCAGCCGCTCGATGCGCTCCGCGAGCCGTTCCTTCTCCGCGCCCCCGCCGTAGATCCGCAGCCGCCAGGCCGGGAACTTCGCCGAGACCTCCGCGAAGGCGTCGATCAGCAGGTCGAAGCGCTTGCCGCGGACCAGCCGCCCGGCCGCCGCGATCACCGGCTCGGTGCCCTCGCAGGGGGCGACATCGGGCTCGGGAACGCTGTTGGGTATCGCCAGGGTCCGCACCCCCGGCATCGGCATCTTCTTGCGGTAGACCGCGGCGTCCGCCTCCGTCGTGGTGACCACGGCGTCCAGCGCCCGGTAGAACGGGGCCAGCTCCGCCCGCAGCTTCTTGCTGTGCGCCTCGTACCGCAGATGCTCCTGGGCGATGCGCAGTGCGCGACGCGGGGCGAAGCGGGAGATGTAGACGTTCACCCCCGGCCGGGTGCCGACGATCACATCGGCGTCGCAGCCGCGCAGATACTCCGCCGCCCGCGTGTCGATCAGGCGGTTGTACTGGTGGTTCCGCTTCTCGGCGGCCGGAAAGTCCCGGCTGGCCTCGAAGAACAGCGGGTCCTTCGCGTCCGCGCTCTCCGGACGCGTGTCCACCAGGGGGACCAGCCGCACCCGCGGGTCGAGGGCGAAACGCGGCGTCTCGCGATGCCGCATCATCGAGACGATCTCGACCTCGTGGCGGTCGGCGAGCGCCGTCGCGAGGTTCATGGTCGTCCGGATCGTTCCGCCGATCCCGTAGGCGTTGTGCAGCAGGAATGCGATCTTCATGCGGTATTTTCTCCGGCCGGGTGCGTCCCCGGGGCGAGTTTCCCCCGGAAGCTGGTCGACACCTTGCCGAGGCCCGGTAAGCCCACCGCGTGAAGAAGGTGAGAGCGGGGTAAGAAGCCCCGCTCAGGACCCCCGCCCGCCGCGGGCACTGCCGTGGCCTTGGCAGACTCGGGGTGTGACCAACACCGTGCTGCTCGCCGAGGACGACCGTGCCATCCGCCAGGCCCTGGAACGCGCCCTGACCCTGGAGGGGTACCGCGTCACCGCCGTGCCCGACGGGATAGAGGCGCTGGCGGCCATCCACCGCGAGCGCCCGGACGTGGTCGTGCTGGACGTGATGATGCCGGGCGTGGACGGGCTCCAGGTGTGCCGGGTGCTGCGCGCCGAGGGCGACCGCACCCCCATCCTCATGCTCACCGCGCGGGTTGAGACCGCCGACCGGATCGAGGGGCTGGACGCCGGCGCGGACGACTATGTGGCCAAGCCCTTCGAGATCGAGGAGGTCTTCGCCCGGCTGCGCGCGCTGCTGCGCCGCGCCGCCCCCGCCGAACCGGCCGCGCCGGAGGACACCGCCATCGACGGGGTGCTGGAGGTCGCCGATCTGCGCCTGGACTCCTCGGCCCGGCGGGTCTGGCGCGGCGGTACGGAGCTGGAGCTGACCCGCACCGAATTCGACCTGCTGGAGCTGCTGGCCCGCAACGCGGGCATCGTCCTGGACCACACCACCATCTACGCCCGCATCTGGGGCTACGACTTCGGCCCCGGCTCGAAGAACCTCGCCGTCTACATCGGCTATCTGCGCCGCAAGGTCGATCCGGAGGGGCGCACCCCGCTGATCCACACGGTGCGCGGGGTCGGATACAGCCTGCGGGAGGAGTGATCGTGCGGCTCCCCCCACTCCGCCGTGGCCGGCCCAGTCTGCGGACCACTTTCGCGCTGTCGTTCTCGGCGGCGGCCACCGTGGTCACCCTCCTGGTCGGCGGGCTCAGCTATGACGCGGCGGCCGGGCTGGTGCGGGTGGACCAGCAGTCGGCGTTCGACGACGTCATCCGCGATCTGCGCAGCCAGGTCCGCAGCGAGAAGGTGATCCTGCGGCAGTACCCCTCGGAGGCCGTCGTGCCCGTCCCGTACGACCTGCGGGACGATCTGCGCCGGATCAGCCGGATGGACGTCCAGGTGATCAACGGCCGGGGCACGGTCTACGACGCGGGCAAGCCCCCGCTTCCGGTGGTCGACGACGACCGGACGACCGCCGCCTCCCGCACCCCGGGCACCGTCGTACGGCGCGAGATCGGCATCGGCGGGGAGCAGTACCGGATGGCCACGGTCGCCGTGGGCGACGCCACCGGCGCGATCCAGGTGGCCCAGCAGATCAGCGACACCGAGGACCTGCTGCAAGAGCTCCAGAAGCGCACCGCGCTGTTCGTGATCGCCGTCATCCTGGCCGCCGGGCTGGCCGGCTGGTGGCTGGCCGGGCGGATCACCCGGCGGCTGGTGCGGCTGACCCGGGTCGCCGAGAGCGTGGCCGCCACCGGCCGGATGGAGGTGGCGGTGCCGGTCGCCGGGGACGACGAGGTGGGCCGCCTCGGGCGGGCCTTCGACGGCATGCTCGGACAGCTCGCGCGCTCCAAGGACGACCAGCGGCGGCTGGTCCAGGACGCCGGGCACGAACTGCGCACCCCGCTCACCTCGCTGCGCACCAACATCTCCCTGCTGCGCCGCTTCGAGGAGCTGCCGGGGCCCGCGCGCGAGGATCTGCTGGCGGACCTGGCGGGGGAGACCCGGGAGCTGACCGACCTCGTCAACGAGCTGGTGGACCTGGCGGCCGGGCAGCGGGACGACGAACCCCGTACCGAGGTCTCGCTGGAGGAGGTGGCCACGACCGCCGTGACCCTCGCCCGGCGCCGGACCGGCCGGGAGATCACCATACGGGCCGAGGGCGACACCCGGCTGACGGGCCACCCGGCCACCCTGCAGCGCGCGGTCTCCAATCTGGTGGAGAACGCCGCCAAGTTCGACCAGGGCGGCACCGAGCCCGTCGAGGTGATGATCAGCGGCCGCCGGGTGGAGGTCCTCGACCGGGGCCCGGGCATCGCCGAGGAGGACCGCGAGCGGGTCTTCGACCGCTTCTACCGCGCGCCCGGCGCCCGCAGCCTGCCCGGTTCGGGGCTGGGCCTGGCCATCGTGCGCGAGGTCGCCCTCGCACACGGCGGCACCGTCTTCGCCCGGCCGCGCCCGGGCGGGGGCGCGATACTGGGCTTCACGGTCGGCGACGACACCGAGGCGCCGTGACACCACGCCGCGAAGCCCCGGCCGTCATGCGTGCCGCCGCCGCTACGGGGTGTCCGGCGGATCACGCGGCGGAGCCGCGTATCGATGCTTTCCCCTCCCCGCCCCTTCCCGCTACCAAGGGCTTCGCCCCTGGACCCCGGGGGCCGATGAGCCGACCGTCGTCGCCGTGGACACCTGCACCGGCGCGCTGATCACCATCGGCACGCCGACGCAGCGGATGGCCGGGCCGACGCCCGCGCACATCCGGGTCGTCCGACTCGGGGTCTGGGGCAGAGCTCCGGTTGCGGGAAGGGGCGGGGAGGGGAGTAGCCCGCCGCGGGCGTCACGGCTTGCGGGCCACTCCCGCCCACATGTTGATGTCCGCGCTGCGGATGTCCTCCGGCCGGTCCTCGGGGTCCGGATTCCAGTGGTGGGGCTCCGACACACCCGGGTCGACCAGCTCCAGACCGTCGAAGAAGGCCCCGACCTCGCTCTGGGAGCGGGTGGTGAAGGAGATCCCGCTCTCCTTGTAGACCCGGATGACGTTCCGCCAGGTCTCCTCGGAGAAGTCATGCGTGGAGTGGGTCAGCATCAGATAGCTGCCCGGGGCCAGCGGCGCCATCAGCTCGCGGATGATCTCGTACGGCTTGTCCTCCTCCGGAATGAAGTGGAAGAGGGCGTTCACGGAGATCGCCACCGGCTGGTCCAGGTCCAGCGTCTCATGCAGCTCGGGGGCGCTCATGATCCGCTGGGGATCGCGCACATCCGACTGCACATAGGCCGTACGGCCCTCGGGGGTGCCGACGAGCAGCGCCTGGGCGTAGGCCAGCACGATGGGGTCGTAGTCGGTGTAGACCACCCGGGCCTCCGGGGTGACCGCCTGGGCCACCTGGTGGAGGTTGGGCTCGGTGGGTATGCCGGTGCCTATGTCGAGGAACTGCCGGACCCCGGCCTCCCGGGCCAGCCAGCGGGTGGCGCGGTGGATGAAGGCACGGTTGACGGTGGCGTTGAGCCGGACGGTCGGATAGACCTCCAGCACGCGCCCGGCGGCCTCCGCGTCGACCTCGTAGTGGTCCTTGCCGTTGAGGTAGAAGTCGTACATCCGAGCCGGGTGCGGCTTGGTGGTGTCGATCTGGTCAGGGGCGAGCCCGTTGTCGGTCACGCGGCCCTCCGTTCCGGTGCGGTACCCGCCGAGGTGGTCAGGTTTTCTGGGCGTGTGAGCAGGAAGTCCGCGGCGCCGGCCTTGGCACCCTGGATGAACTTCTCGATTTCGTGGTGGGTGTAGATCAGGGCGGGGCCGTCCGGATCGGTCGACTGACGCAGGGCCACCCGCCCGTCGTTCAGCCGCATGACCTCCAGGCACGCACCGCCGTTGGGGCCGCTCCAGGGCTTGGCCCAGCCTTCGGTTCCCAGCTGTTTGGCGGGCATGCCGTTGTACACATGTACCTGATCCACAGTCAGAGCTCCTTGCGAATCCCACGGAGAAAGTTCTCCGTCCGCCGCGCCGGTGTGGCCTGGGTGCCCATGCGGTCCAGAGCCTCCAGATAGGCGACCACATCGGAACGTTGGTCGAGATAGCCGGCGCCGGTCAGGCCCTCGGCATAGACGATGTCCGGCAGTTCCGGGATCTGGAACCGGAAGAGCTGGAAGGGTCCGCCCATGCCCGGGTGAGGGCCGGCGGAGAACGGCACCACCTGAAGGGTGATGTTCGGTCTTTGCACCGCCTCGATCAGACGGTCGACCTGGGCGCGCATCACCGCGGGACCGCCGATGGACAGACGGAGCACCGTCTCGTCCATCACGACCCACAGATGCGGTGCGTCCGGGCGGCTGAGCAGCTCCTGGCGCTCCATCCGCAGCGCCACGCGACGCTCGAGCTCCCGGTCGGACCCCTGCGGGAAGCCGATGGAGAGCAGCGCGCGGGCGTAGTCCTCGGTCTGCAGCAGTCCGGGTACGAAGTGCGGCTCATAGGCGCGGATCCGGCTGGCCGCGCCCTCGAGGCTCACATAGAGGCTGAACCAGTCCGGCAGCACATCGCGGAACCGGTGCCACCAGCCGGGCCGGTTGGCCTCCTCGGCGAGTGCGAGGAAGGAGTCGATCTCGTGCTGCTCGGCGCCGTAGGTCTGCAGCAGCTTCTCGACGTAGGGGAGTTTCAGGCCGACTTCGGCCTTCTCCATCCTGCGCACCGTGGTCTGGTTGACGTGCAGCGCCCTGGCAGCCAGGTCGTAACTGACGCCGGCTTTTTCGCGGAGGTCCCTCAGCCGCATGCCGAGGACCATCTGCCCGACGGTCGGGGCAGATCGCGCTTCACCCACGTCGTACCTCCTGGGACGGTCTTGTCAGGATCAGTGTGCCACGTACGAGGTGAGGACAACAGAGTGCTCTGGCTATTCTGCATTTTGCAGATCGCGCCTTGCCAACTGATGCTTGCAGCAACGATAGTGACGGGTGTGACCAGTCCAACGTGGCTGCTGTGTCGCGCACTTGCGGCATTCACGTACGGCATTCACGCCCCCCACAGGTAGGACGGACGGAAGGCACATGGCCGTGGCATTGCGTCAGCGCTCGACGATGGCCCACCACCCGAGCTCCGGGAGCGTTGACTCCGCCCTCCGTCAGGAGAGGTTCCAGCTGCCCGCCAGAGGCGCCTCGGTCGCGGTCGCCCGGCACCGGGTGCGGTCCCAGGCGCCGGAGTGGGGCTTTGCGGAGGATGTCTGCGAGGCCGCGGAACTGGTGATGTCCGAGCTGTTCACCAATGCCCTGGTGCACACCGGGAGCGAGCAGATCCTCTGTGTACTGCGCGCCCATGAGCGGCGGATGCTCTATGTCGAGGTCGCCGACCAGGGCGGCGGACCGGCCGTCCCCACGCCGCGGGAGGCCGGTCTTGAGGATGAGTGCGGACGCGGACTCGCGCTGGTCCGCGCCCTGGCCGACGCGTGGGGGGACCGGCCGGGCGTGAACGGCGGACGGGTGGTCTGGGCCCAGATGAGCGTGACCACCGGCCGCTGACGCCGGGACCGGCCCCTCGGTCCGTCACACCGCCGTCGTCCGCCGCTTCCCCGGGGCGGCCGGGTCGTCGGCGCGGCCCCGGGAGAGGGCGGCGTCCCGGGTCTCCCGCATGGTGAGGTAGACGACGAGCGAGACCGCGGCACACGCCGAGACGTACCAGTAGTACCCGGACTCCACACCGCCCTTCTTGAACCACAGCGCCACATACTCGGCCGTTCCGCCGAACAGCGCGTTGGCCAGCGCGTACGGCAGGGCCACCCCGAGCGCCCGGACATGGGTGGGGAACAGCTCGGCCTTCACCACGGCGTTGATCGAGGTGTAGCCGGTGACGATGACCAGCGCCGCGAGCGAGAGCAGCAGCGCCCCGGCGAAGCTGTCGGCGTGCGAGAGCGCGGTCATGATGGGGACGGTGCAGAGCATCGAGCCGATGCCGAAGGTGATCAGCAGCGGACGGCGCCCGATCCGGTCCGAGAGCGATCCGGCCAGCGGCTGCAACAACATGAACAGGAACAGGGCACAGAAGCTCACCAGCGAGGCGTCGGACTTGCTCATCCCGGCCGTGTTCGACAGGTACTTGGTGAGATAGGTGGTGTACGTGTAGTACGCGACGGTGCCGCCCATGGTCAGCGCGATGACCAGCGCCGCCTCCTTGCGGTGGCGCAGCAGTTCGGCGATCGTCCCCCGCTCCTGCTCCTGGTGGTCCTCCTCCTCGGTGTAGACCTCGGTCTCCAGCAGATTGCGCCGCAGCCAGAAGACCACGGCCGCGCCCACGGCGCCGACGACGAACGGAATGCGCCAGCCGTAGGAGTGCAGCGCGTCATCGGACATGGTGTGCTGCAGCAGGATCTGCAGACCGAGGCCGATCAGCTGACCCGCCGTCATCGACACATACTGGAAGCTGGAGACGAAGCCGCGGCCACCGGGCCGGGACGCCTCGGTGAGATAGGTGGCGCTGGCCGCGTACTCACCGCCCACCGACAGGCCCTGCAGCAGCCGTGCCACCAGCAGCACGAACGCGCCGAAGTAGCCGACCTGGTCATAGGTCGGGGCGATGGCGATGAGCAGCGCGCTGGCCGACATCAGCGTCACCGTCAGGGTGAGCGCCGCCTTGCGGCCGCGCCGGTCGGCGAACCGGCCCAGCAGCCAGCCGCCGACGGGACGCATGAAGAAGCCCACCGCGAAGATCCCGGCGGTGTTGAGGAGCTGCGCCGTGTCGTTGCCCTTGGGGAAGAAGGCTCCGGCGAAGTAGGTGGCGAAACTGGCGTAGACGAACCAGTCGTACCACTCGACGAGATTTCCGATCGAGCCGCCGAACACGGCTCGCCAGGGAGTGCGTGGTTGGCTCCGGGGAGCGCTGTCGGTCACGGGGCCTCCAAGTGAGCGGGGTGAACTCCACACCCCTACCCCGCGGAGGGCCGGTTGGAAAAGAGTTTCCGCGGTGGGGTCGTGACCCGGGCGGAGCCGCCGCCCCGGCCGGACGGCATACGGCCCGCCGCCGGATGGCATACGGCCCGCCCATCCGGCCCGGAAGTCAGCCCTGCCCCGCCTCCTCCAGTGCCGCCATCCGTCGCTTGCCCCACGCGCCCAGCGGACCCAGCGCCGTATTCAGCTCGTCGCCCAGCTCGGTCAGCGAATACTCCACCTTCGGCGGCTTCACGTCGTAGATCTCCCGGTGGACGATTCCGTCCGCCTCCAACTCCCTCAGATGCTGCGTCAGCACCTTCTCGCTCACGCCCGGAACCAGCCGCCGCAATTCCCCGAAGCGACACCGCTGGTGATTGAGCGCCCAGATGATCAGGACTTTCCACTTTCCGTCGATCACATCCACGGCCGCGTCCAGACCGCAGACGTAAGGCTGCTTGCCCAAAGCCCCGCCCGCCCCCACTGACCTCAAGGTAAGTACGCACTATTTAGTGCGTACTTGCCCAGACTACCGCCGGGGAACGAGCCTGTGATCGGCGCGCCGAACCCTACGACCAAGCGGTATCGAACCCCTGGAGCAACCGAAATGAGCGAAACCCCCGTGACGGTGCTGGGCCTCGGCGACATGGGCACCGCCCTGGCCCGCGCCCTTCTGCGGGCCGGGCACCGGACGACGGTGTGGAACCGTACGGCCGCCAAGGCCGAGGCGCTCGCCACCGAGGGCGCGCTGACCGCCGCCACGGCCGGCGAGGCCGTCGCGGCGAGCCCCCTGGTGGTGGTCTGCCTGCTCGACTACGACTCCGTACGGCAGGTGCTGGCCCCCCTCGGGGACGCCGTGTCCGGCAAGGCCGTCGTCAACCTCACCAACGGCACTCCGCGGCAGGCCCGTGAGCTGGACGCGTGGGCGGCCGGACACGGTGCCCAGTACCTCGACGGCGGCATCATGGCCGTCCCGCCGATGATCGGCACACCCGCCGCCTTCCTCCTCTACAGCGGCTCGCCCGCCGCCTTCGCGGACCACCGGGCCGTGCTGGACCTCTTCGGCGAGAGCCACCACCTCGGCGAGGACCCCGGCCGTGCCCCGCTGTACGACATCGCCTTGCTCAGCGCGATGTACGGGATGTTCTCGGGCGTGCTGCACGCCTACGCCCTCGTACGGTCCGACGGTGTGGCGGCGGCCGATGTCGCCCCGCTGGTGGGGCGCTGGCTGACCGCCATGTCCGGGGCGGTGGACGGCTACGCGCGGCAGATCGACTCCGGTGACCACGCCACCGGGGTGGTCTCCAACCTCGAAATGCAGTCGGCCGCGTTCGTCAACTTCACCGGCTCCGCACGGGACCAGGGCATCAGCCCCGAACTGATCGCCCCGATCGGCCACCTCATGGCCCGCCGGGTCGCCGGCGGCCATGGCCATGAGGGCCTCTCGGGGCTGGTGGAACTGCTCGGCGGGGGGCGGCCTGGCGCGGCCTAGGCGTG
>NZ_JAAAYH010000092.1:0-24610 GCF_018035285.1 Streptomyces sp. MK37H
TACGGGTGGACGGCGAAACCTTTGACCCCGGAGGCGACGGCGACGGACTCGGTCTCGTGGGTGAGGAAGACGTCCACGGCACGGGACTGGAGGCGGGCGGCGACCTTGGCGTAGTCGGCGTAACGGGCCTTCGTGTCCTTGGTGGCCGCGGCCTTCTCGATGAGGGCGTCGGTCTTCGGGTCGCAGTAGTGCGAGAGGTTGTAGTTCCCCTTGCAGGCGTAGTCGGCGGTCAGGTAGCCGACCGGGTCGGGCATGTCACCGAGGTGGTTACGGGAGAGCAGTGCGGCCTGGAAACCACCCGAGAGGAGATCCGGCTCCACCGAGGCGTAGTCGCCGGTCCGGATGGTCGCCTTCACACCGATGGCCTTGAGCGCTTGTTGGATGACGGCGGCGAGATCGGAGAATCCTGGCCCCTCGTTGTAGGCGATGAGCTGCACTTTGATGGAGGAGGGTGCGACACCCGCCTCGGTGAGCAGGGCCTCGGCTTTGGCCGGATCGGCCTTGACCGGTGTCGCCCTCTCAGGTGTCCAGGGCTCCCCGGGGGCGAACGGGCCGACGGCCGGCCGCCCGGCTCCCTGGTACACGGCGCTGGTGATCGCCTTGGTGTCGATCGCCGCCTGGAAAGCCTGCCGCACCTTTTCGCTGGTGAACGGCGCCTTCTTATTGTTGAGGACGAGCTCCGTGGTCCGGGGAAGCTGTTCGGTCCGTACGGTGACCGCGTCGTTTCCCTTGAGATCCTGAACGCTCGGAACGGAAAGCTTTCTGGATATCTGAGCCTCGCCGGTCTGCACCTGGGTGGCGCGTTTGGCGGCGTCGGCGATGAACCGCACCTCGGCGGAGGCCAGTTTCACCGATCCTCCCCAATAGGAGGAGTTGCGCTTCAGCTGAATTGCCTGCTGGGGAATTTCCTTGGTGATCCGGAAGGGGCCGGTGCACGTTCCCTTCGGGTTGGTGGACGATCCGGAGTACGCCTTCGGGGCGAGAATTCCGGTGTTGGGAGAGGCGAGACGGTACGGCAGGAGGGCGTCCGGGCTGGGGGTGGTCATCCGGACCGTCGAACCACCCACCGCCGTGACTCCGTCGATCGTCTTGGGCGAGAAGCCGGGCGCGGGCGTCTTCGCGGCGAGCGCGTGCTTCAGGGCTCCCACGACAGCCTTCGCGTCCAGCGGGGTGCCGTCCTGGAACGTCACGCCCCGGCGGAGCCTGATGTCCCAGGTGGTCGGGGTGGTCTGCTTCCAGGACGTGGCGAGCATCGGTTGGATCGCGCCACCCGTCTCGTACCTCACCAGGGTTTCCAGGCAGCCGGCCTTGGTGAGGACGAAGGCGTCATCCGTCTCCAGGGACCAGTTGGCAGCGGGAGCGAAGGGCTCGTCTATGACGATGCTCCGAGTCCCGGTGGCGCCCGCACCACCGGAGGTCTGGCCGCCCATTCCACAAGCCGAGAGAGTCAGGGTCGTTGCCGTCAGTACAAGAGCCAAGCGCGGTTTTTTCATGAATCTCACTGGTCCGATCGGAGCTACTGGGAGTTCCCAGTCGCCGGGGGGAGTCGGCGCGGCGGGTGATGGCCGGAATCGGGGAGGTGGCGCTTGATTGACGAAGGTAAGAGGCGATGACGGTGCTGTCGATACGTTGTCGACGATATTTTGTAAACAACCTATTGCCGTCAGGTCACTTATTCGTCGGGCCGTCATGGAGCGAGTGGCAGGAGCTGCCCGTAAAAAGGCATACCGAATAAATCCAGGACCGTCACACCGGTTGGTCTGGATATCGGCGGATCAGGCGGCCCCGGTAGGGTGGGCCGGGGCCGCCCGGGGCTCATGTCATATGGGGCGCCAGCTTGAGATGCGGATCGTCCATGTCCGGCCCGATGACCGGGTCGGTGTGCACCATGGCGGCCGTCAGCCGTGGCACCGCGTGGATCAGCGCGTGTTCCACTTCGACTGCGACGGCGTGGGCCTCCTGCACACTCAGGCCGCCGTCCACCTCGACCGTGGCCTCGGCGCGCAGCTTGTGCCCGATCCAGCGCATCCGCAGCTCTGTCACGCTCAGCACGCCCGGGACCTCGCGGACCGCGGCCTCGCCCGTGTCGATGAGCGCCGGGTCGACGGAGTCCATCAGGCGGCGGAAGACCTCGCGTGCCGCGTCCTTGAGGACGAGAACGATCGCGGCCGTGATGAGCAGGCCGACGATGGGGTCGGCCAGCCGCCATCCGATTGCGGCACCACCGGCGCCCAGCAGCACGGCAAGGGACGTGAATCCGTCGGTGCGGGCGTGCAGTCCATCGGCGACCAGCGCGGCGGAGCCGATCTTGCGCCCGACGTTGATGCGGTAGCGGGCCACCCATTCGTTGCCGATGAACCCGACGACCGCCGCGATGGCCACGATCCCCAGATGGGAGACGTCGCGCGGATTCAGCAGCCGGTCGATGGCCTCGTAGGCGGCCAGGACCGCGGAAGCGGTGATGGTGAGGACGATGACGATCCCGGCCAGGTCCTCGGCTCGGCCGTACCCGTAGGTGAACTTGCGGTTCGCCGCTCGCCGCCCGAGGACGAACGCCACACCGAGCGGAAGCGCGGTCATCGCGTCCGCGAAGTTGTGGATGGTGTCGCCCAGCAGCGCCACCGAACCGGACACCAAGACGACCACGGTCTGGAAGACCGCGGTGGCGCCCAGAATGGCGAGGGAGAGCCAGAGGGCGCGCATGCCCTCGGCCGAGGACTCCATGGCGGAGTCGACCTTGTCCGCCGCCTCGTGCGAGTGGGGTTTCACCACATGGGTGATCTGGTGCTTCCAGCGCGACCAGCGGCTTCGGTCGTGTCCATGCCCATGATCGTGTCCGTGCTCATGACCGTGACCGTGTCCATGATCGTGCGGGTGTCCATTGTCGTGCTTGTGCCCGTGGTCATGTTCGCGCCCATGGGTGTGAGCCGATGCCTGGGCTTCCGGATGAACGTGTGCTGGGGCAGGGGGATGGGAGTGCTCATGGGCCTTCACGTGTGGCTCACCTTCCAGGAGTGTCGCCGCAGGAGGAGGGGTGCCGAGGTGGCCCCTGACTCCATTATGTGCATACCCATGCACCAATGCACTTGTGTGATCATACAAATGAGTCGTCAGGACCTCAGGGCCGTCAGGTGGGCGGTGCGGACCTCGGGGGTCTGGCCCTGGACGACGAGGAAGAGGCCCTCCCGGGCGAGGCGCTGGGCCGGGTGGGAGAGGCCGAAGGCACGGCCGCCGCCGGCGGCGATCGCGGCCGTGGTGGCGGCGCGCATCAGGTCGTAGGCCCGGGTCTTGGCCGCGAGCCTGTCGTCCAGCCGTTCGGCGGGCGGGACCTCGTCGACCAGGGCGTAGGCGTCGCGGCGCGCCGCGTCCAGGCGTTCGCGCAGCACGCCCGCCGTCTCCTTCGCCTCGCCGTCGCCGGACGCGTCGAGGAGGCCGAGCGCGGCGCGGGCCACGCCGAAGACGGCGGGGTTGGTGTTGGTGTTCTTCGGGCGGTCCTCCGTCGCCCAGCGCTCGTACGGCAGACGCACCGCCACCGCCTCGTCGGGCACCACGAGCCCGTCGAGCAGCAGCCCGACCGTACGCGAGCCGGTGAGTGCGGCGAGCTGGAGCGGGCCGGTGGCGGTGAGGCCCGGCTGCTCATGAGCGTCGGTGACGCCGAAGACGACCTCCCCGTCCTCGGTGGCGCCGCCCAGCAGGAACAGATCGTTCAGCCCCCAGCCCGTGTACCAGGGCACGCGTCCGTCGAAGCGCCAGCCGCCCGCCACCCGGGTGGCCCGTACGGGCAGCTTCGGGTAGGCGCGCAGATGTGAGAAGGCGATCCCGGCAAGCAGCGTGCCGTCGCTCAGCGGGCGCAGCCAGCGCTCGCGCGCCGCCTCCTCGCCCGTGGCCAGGGTCCGCACCGGCGTGTGGTGCTGGGCCTGGATGAAGAACGTCGAACAGCAGGCGCCCGCCAGGATCTCGGCGATCTCCCGGCCGACGGCCGCCGGAGCCTCCGCCCCTCCGTACGCCGCCGGTGCGTTGACCCCCAGCACGCCCGACGCCTTGACGGCGTCGATGGCCTCGGGCGTGACGCCCTCCCGGTCGTGCGCCTCGGCAGCGGGGGAGAGGACGTGGTCAGCCAGCCGACGGGCGGCCGCGACGAGAGGGTGGTCGAGCGTGGCGGTCATGCGGGGTGCTCCTCTGCGGTGGAACGGGGCTCGCCCAGGGTGAGCATCAGGCGGTTGGCCCAGGCGAAGACGGCGACGACGTGCACGAGGTCCAGGATTTCCGTGTCGTCCAGACCCGCGTCCGTCCGCAGCGCCGTGAGGTCGAGCGGTCGGCCCGGCTCACGGGTGAGGCGCACCGCGAAGTCGGCCACGGCACGGCGCCGCGCCGTGCCCAGCTCCGCGTCCGGACCCGCGTCGAGAATCGCCCGCGCCGGGCCGGCGTCCTTGTTGAGCTGCGCGAAGCGCCGCGCGTGCACGGACGCGCAGTAGACGCAGCCGTTCACACGCGAGACAGCGAGCGCGGCGATTTCCCGGTCCCGGCGGTCGAGCCCGCGCGGCGCGTACATGATCGCGTTGTAGAGCCGCGAACGCTCGCGCAGCGCCGCGACGTCGTGGACGAGCGCCAGGTAGTACGGCGAGGTCTTCGCCGTCGGCAGCGACTCCTCCAGCACGGCGAGCTGCTCGGGCGTGGCACGGTCCACGTCCACCGTCTCCACCCAGGCGTCCCACTCAAGCGCGTCGAGCGTGAACGGGCGCCCCTCGCTCGCCACGCCGTACGCGGGAACCTCCCCGCCCTCCGCCGGGAGCCCGCCGAGCGCCCGCAGCCCGGCCACGAGCCGCGCCTGGTAGGTGACGAACGCGATGAGCTGCGAGGCCGCGACGACATCGGGGGCGCTCAGGCCCGCCTCCGTCAGGGCCGCGATGTCCTTCGGGCCCGCCGTGGAGGGGGTGAGGACGAGCAGCTCGGCGTGGCGCCGCAGCGCCGCGAACCGCGCGGACGGCTGTGCGGGGGCTGGGCCGAGGCCCCGGTAGTGCGTGGCCAGCGCCTCAGCGCCGTCCAGCTCGGCGGCGTGGGCGGCGAGTGCCGCGCGCTCGGCGCGGGGGAGGCCGTCGGTGCCGGTCAGCAGCGCGTCATGGGCGCCCTGGGTGTGGACGTACGCCTTGTCGCGGTACGTCCGCAAGTCGGCGGGAGTGCCGGCGATGGCGTCGATCACATCGGACATGGGGTGCCTTTCTGGGGTCCTGGGACGTGCTCAGCCCGTCGCGTCTTCGCTGGCGCGGTACGCGCGCAGGTACAGGCGCGCGCCCGCGACCAGGAGAATGGCCACGCACACCGCCAGCGCGGAGGCGAGGCCGAGGTCCTGGTCGGCGAAGGCCAGCTTCCTGATCTCCAGCGGGACGGTCGTCGAGGTGTCCATCGGGCCGCCGCCGGAGAGCAGATAGGGCAGGTCGAAGTCGTACGCCGTCCAGATCGTGCGCATCAGCATGGCGATGATCAGCGCGGGGGCGATCCACGGCAGCGTCACATACCGGAAGACCCCGAACCGCCCGGCGCCGTCCAGCGCGGCCGCCTCGCGCAGCTCGCCCGGCAGGGTCTGGAGGCGGGCGAGGACGACGATCACGATGAACGGCACGTACTTCCAGCAGTTCACGGCGACGAGCGCGAACATCACCGTGGCCGGGTCGGCGAAGGGGTTCACGAGGGTGTCGCTCAGGCCGAGCACCCGCAGCAGGTAACCGGCCATCCCCGAGGTGTCGTTGAAGGCGAAGCGGAACACCATCGCGGCGACCACGGCGGGGACGACATACGGGAAGAGCACGAGCCCGCGCGCCAGCGTCTGGCCGCGCAGCCCGGCGTTGAGCAGCAGCGCGACGGCGACTCCGGCGACGGCTTGGATCACCACGTTCCCCGCGACCCACAGCACGCTGCGGCCGAACGCGCCGCGCACGGACGGGTCCTCCCACAGGCGGCGGTAGTTGTCGAGGCCGAGGAAGGTGTGCTCGCGGGTGAGGAAGTCGACGTGGAAGAAGCTGTCGAAGACCGAGGCGAGGAAGGGATAGACGGCGAAGACGAGCAGCAGCAGAAGCGCGGGCACCAGCATCAGGGTGCCGAGCGTGCGGTCGGACAGGCCCCGGCGCGGGGCCCGCTCGCGCGTCCGGGCAGGAGCCCGGGTCCGGGATACGGCAGTCACTTCACGGCCCCCTGTCCGATGCCGCCGACGAGGAACTTCTGGACGACCACGAACAGCACCAGCACCGGCGCGACCACGATCAGCGCGGCAGCCATCAGCACACCCCACGAGTAGACGCTCGTCTGGTCCATGAGCAGCGAGAGCCCCGGGCTGAGCGTCAGCTTCTCCGGCTCCGCCATCAGCGTGGAGGCGAAAAGGTACTCGCTCCAGGCCGCGTTGAAGGCGAACACGGCGGTCGCGATCAGCCCCGGCACCGACTGCGGCAGCACCACCCTCACGAACGCGCCGAACCGGGTGCAACCGTCGACCATCGCCGCGTCCTCCAGCTCGACGGTGAGTCCGTGGAAGTACGAGCGCAGCGTCCACAGCGCGAACGGCAGCAGCGTGGCCGTGTAGATCACGATCAGCGCGAGGAGGTTGTTGGCGAGCCCGAACCGTGCCACGAGCTGCGAGACCGGCACCAGCACCAGGATCGGCGGTACAAGATACGCGAACAGCGACAGCTCCCCGACCCACCGCAGCCCCGGTATTCGAAACCGTACGAGCGCGTACGCGGCGCAGGTGCCGAGCGCGACGACCAGCAGCGTCGAGACCGAGGCCACGATCAGCGAGTTGGTGAGATAGGTGCCGAAGGACGAGATCTCGAAGAGCGTACGGAAGTTGTCCAGCGTGAACGTGTGCGGGAAGAACGTCGGAGGATAGGAGATGATCTCCTCATCCGGCTTGACGGCCGTGAACAGGATCCACAGCAGCGGCAGATCGGCGATGAGCACGACGGCGGCCAGCGCCGCGTACTGGAGAGCCCGCCCGAAGCGGAAGGTCCTCATGCCGCGGGCCTCCACTCCGGATTGGCCGACTTCCAGTCGCGGGCCGCGAAGGCGAACTGGTCCACGGCCCGGCGCCACGCCTGCTCGGGGTCGTCGCCGCGGAGCAGGATCGACTGCACCATCGAGGCGTCGGCCGGGGGCGGCGCCCACGCCTTGCCCGCCCAGGGGCAGGGGTTGGAGAGCTTGCCGTCGTACCGTCCGTCCACGACCGAGCCCATGGCCATGTCCGGGCTCATCGCGTGCGGGACGAGATTCAGAATGGTGCGCACCCAGTCGCCGTGCTTGGTGAGGTAAGGGTCCTCCGAGACGTCGATCTCCTCGCGGAGCCGGTCCTTGACGGACTTCAGTGGTGGCACGAGGTGGCCGGGGACGGTGAGGGCGAACCGCAGCGCGTTCTCACCGGTGGTCAGCTCCTTGAGGAAGGTCCTGGCCGCGCGTCTGTGCCGGGTGTGCGCGAAGACGCTGTACTGGTTCTTGCCGCCGTACGCCAGCCGCCCGGTACGGAAGGGACCCGCGGGGACCGGCAGGACGCCGGTGACTTCGGCGATCCGCGGGTTCTGCGCGGCGAGGTTGACACCGAGCCTGCCCGCCATGGTCGCGAAGGCGGCCTTCCCGGAGATGTAGGTGTTCATCAGGTCCGGGTAGTTGGTGTTGTACGAGCCCTTGCGCCCGTACCGCATGATCGCGACGTGCCGCTTCACGGCGTCGAGCACCTCGTCCTTACCGAACAGCACCTCGCCGTCGGGGCCGTAGTAGTCCCAGCCCGCCTGGTAGACGTACGGGGCGAGGAACTGGGTCGTCATCCCCGGGGTGTTGCCCGCACCGGACGAGATGCCGTCGATGCCGTCCCTGCCGTGCAGCTCGCGCACCGCGCCGAGGAACTGGCCGTAGCTGCGCGGCGGGTCGATGCCGGCTTTGTCGAGCAGGTCCTTGCGGTAGTAGAGGACGGAGGCGTTGGCCTGGAACGGCATCGCGTAGTCCTCGCCCCGGTGCACGATGCGGGTGCCGGGCAGGAAGTCGTCCTCGCCGATCTCTTCGATCATGCCGGTGAGGGGCAGCAGATAGCCCTTGACGGCCCAGTCGAGGATGTTCGCGGCGGGCGGCGCGAAGACGCCGATGTCGGTGCCGGTCTGCATGGCCGTCTGCAGGTACTGGAGCTGGTTCTCGTCCGAGTACAGCGTCATCTTCACGGTGACGCCGGGATTTCTGCGCTCGAACCGTGTGATCACGGAGCGGTAGAAGGCGAGCGACTTGGGGTCCGACTCGGTCGTGTAGAAGGGCACGACCTTGCCGTCGGACCCGTCGCCGGTGCCGCACGCCGACAGCAGAGCGGAACCGAAGGAGGATGCGGCCAGCGACAGCAGGCCGCGCCGCGATGTACGGGCGGAAGGCATGGCGATCCAGAGGAGGTGTGAAGGAAGAAGGAGCGGTGCGGGAAGGGACCGCTCAACACCCCGTGGAGGTGGACCGACGAAGGTCGAGGTACCGGCGCTCGGTGAGAAGCAGAGTCCGCACGGCCGCCCCCCTCGGATCCTTGTGCGATACAGGCGGCCTTGAAGCTATGCCGTGGGCTCGTCTGCTGTCAAAGGGGCCGCTGTTCGGCGGAGGCCCGGGCCGTGGGACCGTTTTGCAGGTCGGCATGGAAGACCCGGACGTCCGAGCTGGGATTCCCGGGGCCGCGACCTATGGCAAGGTTGCTCGTCCCATTGCTCGCTCGATCGCAACATTGATCACGACGCGTTCCGGGTCCGGAGCACACGTCGCACCGAACTGGGACCCCGCCCAGCCCGAGCACCGGTCCCGGCGCTGAACCGGTGGGGGAAGCCCTGGACGGCCCCAGCATCGCCTGTTATGGCTGATCAGATCGGTTCGCAGCCGCAGCAGCGGATTGTCGCCGGACGGCGTCTGAAGCGGGATGGTGATGTGCCCTCAGTGCGGTGCCCGCCGCGACTGGATGGTCATCTGCAACGTCCCCCGCCGCGTCTTCCTCCGCTGCCGCTGCGCACACCAGTGGCACGAGCCAGAACTCACCCGCGCCGACTTCGACGTCATGATCGGCGAACCTGGCCAGAGGTACCCCAGTCTCGACGCTGTCGCCCGTGACACTGGACACGACGGCACTATGGCCAGCACCTACCTGCCCAGCGACCTTGATGCCGGAACACGGGGCTAACGCACGAGCGGGCGAGTGAGGGGTCAGCCTTGACCGCTTTCCGCTCCTGGGGCTTTGCGTGTGACGTCGCCCGGAGTGGCCTTGATGACGCGCGGAGCGCTCGTGCCGTCTGTCGGGCGGTCGTCGGCCTTCATGGCCTTGGCTTCGCTCTTGAAGATGCGGGCCGCTTTGCCCGCGGAGCGGGCGAGGTCGGGGAGCTTCTTGGCGCCGATCAGGACGATGACGACGATGAGGAGGAGGGCGAGCTCGCTGAGGCCCAACATCGGTGAGTGTCTCCTCCGGTAGGTTGCGGGCGCTGAGAATGCCCCTCGAATGACGAGAGCAATCTACATAAATGTAGAAGCGCGGGCCAGGGGGCCATGGGCCGCTGGCTACGATGAAGCTCCTGTCCGGGACAGGCGGCATGCGACTGGAAGGAGGCGGGGTGTGAAAGACCAGGAGCGTGGCCGACGTCGCGGCCAGGGTGAGCTGGAGGTGCAGGTGCTGGCGGCTCTTCGCGAGGCATCGGAGCCGGTGAGCACGGGGCGGGTCCGTGAGCGACTTGGCGGCACTCTCGCCCACACCACGGTGATCACCATTCTCACGCGGTTGCTGGCCAAGGGTGCGGTGACTCGGGAGAAGGAGGGCCGGACGTTCGTCTGGACGGCGACGGCCGACGAAGCGGGCCTGGCGGCTTTGAGGATGCGTCGGGTGCTCGACGGGGAGAGCGACCGCGAGGCGGTGCTGGCCAGCTTCGTGACCGGCCTGCCGCCGCAGGATGAGCAGATGCTGCGGACCCTGTTGGAGCGGGCCTGGGAAGCGGAGGAGTAAGGGAACTCATGGGAGTCTTCGTCTTCCTCCCGCTCGTGCTGCCCTTAACGGCGTGGCCGATCGCCCGTCTGGCTGAGCAGCATCTGCACCCGCGTGCGGCGACCTGGCTGCTGTCGGCGGTCGCCGGGGTGTTCGCGGTGTGCAGCACGCTGTGTCTGGCGCTGTTGATGGTGGTCGGCACCGCGCAGTTGCCTGGCAACCCGCTGCCTGACGGCTGGTCGGATCCGGAGGTGCGCGAGGCCGTCCCGTCCGACGAGGTGGCCGGCAAGGCCGCCATCCCCGCTCTGATTGCCGTGCTCGCCGCGTGCGCACGAGTGGTATGGCGCCACCAGCGAGTGCGGCGCCGCGCTGAGCGTGCCCTTGCGGGCCTGCCCGCCACGCCGGTGGCGGTGCTGCCCGATGAGTCGCCGTATGCCTACGCACTGCCGGGTACGAGGGGCCGGGTCGTAGTGAGCACCGGGATGCTCGCAGGGCTGGGCTCGGCCGAGCGTCGGGCGTTGTTCGCTCACGAGCGCGCGCATCTGGTCCACCGGCACCATCGGTTTCTGCTCACCGTCCAGCTCGCGGCGCGGGCCAACCCGTTCCTGCGCCCGCTGCGGACCGCGGTCGTCTACACGGCCGAGCGGTGGGCGGACGAGGAAGCGGCGCAGGCGGTCGGCAGTCGGCGCACCGTGGCACTGGCGGTCGGCAGGTCCGCGCTGATGTCCCGCGGTGCGCCGGCCACGCTGGCGGGTTTCGCTGCCATGGGATCGGTACCGCGTCGGGTGGCCGCTCTACTGGGCCCGGCCCCCGCCGGGCGTATTTGGCCCCCAGTTTTCACGACGGTGGGTCTGGCCGCCTGGGGGGCCGCGGTGGGTACCACGGCCTCGGCGCTGTCCTCGGCGAACTCGGCGGTCACACTGGTCGTGATTCTGCATGCGACCACCTCGGTGTAGTCGAGCCGCTCGCCGCCAGAAGGAGGTTGCCGCCGCCTGCTGGAACTGGCTGGGCGCTAGCCGTGGGCAGGGCGAGTGTCCTGCGATTCCGACGGGGCGAGGAGGCAGGAACGGAGCTGCCCGAGCAGTTCTGCGATGCCCTCCCTGTCGGCGTGGTAGCGGACCAGCTTGCCGGCACGCGTGGACTTGAGCAGGCCGGCGCGCCGGAGGACCGCGAGGTGCTCGGAGATGGTCGACAGGCCCAGCCCGGCCCGCTCGGCGATCTCCCCGACCGTCAGCTCCTCCCCTCCGGCGAAGTGCGCAAAGAGCCGCTGACGAGTCCCGCTGGCCACCGCCTTGAGAAAGACCTGAAGGTCCTCGCCGGGTATGGCCGCCTCTCGACGCGCTTCTTGTTCCGTACGGGAGTCTGCTCGCGGGGACTCCTGGTCGTCGGTCACCCGTGGGAGTTCGCCCGGGGCTCGGTATGGGCGGGGAACGCGGAGAGGCCGGTGCAGGTCGAACTCGGCCGGAGGGATGTCCAGGGCTGAGCAGGCTTCGCGGACGACGGCCCGTTCGCTGCCGTCGAAGTAGCCGTCGGCGCAGCCGATGACGATGCCGATCTGGATGACGGCCCGTGCCTCGGCGGGTTTCTTCTTCGCCTTGCCGATCTCCTGCATGGCGCTGACCTTGCCGAGGGTGAAGTCCGCGGTCAGCTGGTCGAGGTGCTCCTGGAAACGGCGGCGCAGGTCGTCCGGGGCGAAGTTCTGGAGTACGTCGTTGCTGGTGATGAGCTGGGCGACGCGTAGTCGCTCGGACGGGTCGATCGTGCCGTCGGCCGCCGCCACCAGGGCGCACATCGCCATGCCGGCGTCCCGGAACGCTCCGCTGTGCAACTCGTTCTTTTTCGCTGTGAGCTGGGCCTGCATTGTCTGGACCGAGTCCTTGAGGCGGTCCCACAGCGCCATCTGCATCTCCTTGTCGCCCCTGCCCATCATGTGTCGTGACAACGAAATCTACATGTTTGTAGAGGGGTGTCGTGAAAGAGACCGTGCCGTCCCGTCCTCGAGCGGAGAACCAGGTGCCGCGTTCTGGGGGTGACTCAGCGAAGGTCGATGGCTTCAATTGATCGCTCGCCGCCTCCTTGTCTTTCTACGGTGCTGTAGATTCACGCTGGGTTTTCAGCCGCGCGTCGGGTCTGGAGGGGATCGCCAAGGACTACGGCGCCACGTGTAAGTGCATTCGGCCGTTGATGTGATGGTGGCGGTGTTGGCCGCTGACCGCGGGATTAGAGGCAACCGTGAGCACGATCGGCAAAGTGGACGCGGCGGGCACGTCGGCACGACCACATCATTGGCCAGGCCGATGCCTTCGGCCGAAGGGCGTGGTCGACCTGCGTGGGCACGCCGACGCTCCCGCCGTCCTGGCCTACCCGGCCGACGCGGTGGTGGTCGTCTCCGGTCTGCCCGGAAGCGGGAAGAGCACCTTGATGGAGCGCTGGTCGAGGGCTGCGCCCGCCATCGATCCGAGGACGGTCCACCTCGCATGTGAGGCAGTCATGCCCGATTGGCTGCCATACGGGGTCTACCGGCCCTGGGCTCGGCTCAGACACTTCCAATGGCTGCGGCGGCAGATGCGCCGTATGTCGCCGCTACTGGTGCACGACTGCGGCAGCCGGCCCTGGCTGCGCCAGTGGCTGGCCCGGTCCGCCGGGCGGCAACGGCGTGAGCTGCACGTGATACTCCTGGACGTGGGGGCGGACGAGGCGTTGGCGGGGCAAAGGGCGCGGGGCCGGTGGGCTCCGCCACGCGTCTTCGCCCGGCATCGGCGGGGCCTCGACCGCCTGCTGGCCGCATTTCCCGCACCCGACGTGCCATGCTCAGGCGCCGCGGTGAGTCCGGTCCCCGCCTCGATGGCGGAGGCGGCTTCGATAGTTCTGCTCGACCAGGTATCGCGACCACACGTGGCAGCGGCGAGGTTCGACCGGTGGTCATAGGAGTGGCGCTTGTCTGACGCTCGTCCTCGGACTGCTCGGGCCACCTGACCCGGGAAGTGGTCCCGGAGATAGCCTGCCCGCATGCGTGCTGTGGCGAGGACGGACCTGACGGGGCGGGCGCGGCTGCGGGAGGCGGCGCTCGAGCTGTTCGCGGAGCGCGGGTTCGAGGCGACCTCGACGCGGGCGGTGGCGGCGGCGGCCGGGCTTTCGCCGGCGTTGGTGACGCGCCACTTCGGTTCCAAACAGGGTCTGCGTGCGGCGGTGGATGAGTATGTCCTGGACAGGATTGGCGAGGCGTTGGGTGCGCTGGACGCGGAAGTGGTCGAAGGTGTCGACGGCGATGCGTTGATGGCGTCGCTGGGCGAGGTCTCGGCGCGGCTGTTCGGCGCCGATCCGGTTCTGCGGGGCTATCTGCGACAGGTGCTGCTGGAGGGCGGTGACGCGAGCGCGGCGCTGTTCGGGAGGCTGCTGAGCGGAGCCCGTGGGGAGTTGGACCGGTTGCGCAGGGCCTCTGGTCGGGCGACGGCTCCGGCAGCGCCCGCGGACGAGGAGTGGGCCCCGTTCCAGCTGCTCTGTTTGATCCTCGGCCCGCTGCTGCTGGAGCGGGTCATGCAGCCGAACATCGGCGTCCCGATGTTCGACCCAGAGGTGCTGGCGCGGCGCAGCGCGGCCAATCAACGGCTGTTGCTGCACGGTCTGTTCGGGTAGGGCTGGCCGGAGGAACGGCCCGGGGGACAGCCCCACTGCGCGAGTGTGCACGTGTACACCATCCTCAACGCATGAACACTCCTGTTGTTACGGACCACGGTGTCCGCCGTGCCTCGGAAGCCCGCCTCCCTTGGCTTGATCACCTCCGTATCGCCGTGACCGTCCTCGTCGTCGTCCACCACGCCGCTCAGCCGTATGGCCCCGATGACTGGTGGTACGTCCAGAGCCACCCCCGCTCGGATGCGCTCGCCACGTTGTCGGCGCTGGACGGCACGTTCGCCATGAGCCTGTTCTTCTTCGTCTCGGCATACTTCGTGCCGTCCTCGTACCAACGCCACGGCGTTTGGGCGTTCGCGAAAGGGCGGCTGCGCCGGCTGGGCATTCCGCTGGTCGTCGGGGCGCTGACGATCGTTCCGGGACTGATGTACGCGTACTACGTGCACTACCGCGGCTATCAGCCGATCTCCTACGCCCACTACTTCACCGACGTCTATCTGGGAGTCGGAGACAAGCCTGACGACTGGAGCGGACCGTCCTGGCCGGATCTGCAGTTCGCCCATCTGTGGTTCGTCCAGAACCTGCTGGTCTACAGCATGTTGTATCTGCTGTGTCGGCAGGCCGCGCGCCTGCTGCGGTCAGGCCCGCACACCTCACGCCCGACGCGGGTGCCCGGCCACGGGGCACTGGTCCTTCTGACGCTGGCGCTCGCCACCGCCACCTTCGCCGTACGGCTGCGCTACCGCCTGGACACCTGGGTGCCCTTTCTGGACTTCATACAAGTGGAGCCCGCCCGTTTGCCGTTGCAGGCGGGCTATTTCGTCCTCGGGGTGCTCGCCCACCGCTTCGGCTGGCTTGAGCGCTTCCCGGCCCGCTCCGGCTGGATCTGGCTGGTGGGCGGGCTCGTCGGCGCGGTCGTGCTCTTCGTCGTCGGCCCTCACGCCGCCTGCTTCGCCACAGGTGGGGCCAGTTGGCAGTCGGCCCTGTGGGCCCTGTACGAGAGTGGCCTGTGCGTCGCCCTCTGCACTGGTCTGCTGACCCTTTTCCGTGAACTCCGCATGGCGCCAGGGCCCGTGAGCCGAGAGCTGTCCGCTGGTGCCTACACCGTCTACATCGTCCATCTGCCCATCGTGGTGGCCGTGCAATTCGCTCTGGTGGGGCTCCCCGCGCTGGGCGCCTGGGCCGCGACAGCGGTCTTCGGAACGGTGATGGCTTTCGTGGCAGCCGCCATGGTGCGGCGGCTGCCGGGTTTCCGCTCGGTGCTGTAGTGCGAACAGCCGCAACGGTGGCTCACGGGCGGTGAACGGGGCCCGGTCCGTGAACAGCGTCGCCCGCCTCGGCGGATTAAGATCCACATCGAGTTGTTGCAGCGCAGAGTTGGGACAGTGAGATGGCGGACCGGACCGTCGCACCCAAGGTGCACGCCCTCGCGGAGGGCTCCCGACGTGTCGTCGACTCGGACTCGTTCGGCATGGCGGTCTTCGCCGTCATCATGGCCAATGCCGCCGTTCTCGGCGTCGAGACGTACAGCGGCGCGGTGGACCGCTGGTACACCGAGCTGAAGATGCTGGAACACGTATTCCTGGCGGTCTTCACCGTCGAGATCCTGTTACGGGCCGGGGCTCACGCCGACCGGCCCCGGGACTTCGTCCGCGACCCCTGGAACCTTTTCGACATCGCCGTCGTGGCGCTCGCGTTCCTCCCCATCGCGCGCGAGAACGCGACCGTGCTGCGGCTGCTGAGGCTGGCCCGGGTGCTGCGTGCCGCGCGGTTCCTGCCGCAGGTGCGGATCGTGATCTCGGCCATCGGCAAGAGCCTTCCGGGCATGCTGAGCTTCGTCCTGGTGGGCACCCTGCTGCTGTACGTCTACGCGATGGTCGGCTGGGTGTTCTTCGCCGACGACGACCCGGAGCACTACGGCTCGATCGGCCGGGCCGTCCTGACGCTTTTCCTTCTCATCACCCTGGACGGACTGGGGGACGCGGTACGCGCCGGGTTGGAGATCTCCCGCTGGACCATCGTCTACTTTGGCTCGTTCGTGCTCTTCGGTTCTTTCGTCCTGGTCAATCTGCTCATCGGCGTCGTCATCAACTCCCTTGAGGAAGCACGCCAGATGGAGACCGCCACAGAACACCGTCCTTCGCCCTCCGAGCCCGCCGGCCCCGGCGAGGACGTGCTGCGCGACCGCATCAAGACTGCCCGCCGGGCCCTTGACGAGCTCGAGACCGCTCTGGACGCGGCCGACGGGAGGTGTGGCTGCGGGATGGCGGAGGGGCAGAGAGAACGCCAGGCGACCGGTGTACCCGGTGGGTAGAGCAGGGGAGAGGGCCGTCGGTCTCTCTTTGCGCGCCGGAGAAGGCGCCGACTCGCTGCGTGACGGGGCCAACGGCGCTGACGGCGCAGGACGTGCGACTGCCAGGGAATCCTGATGCACGGAGCGACCGGGGACTGAGCGGACACGCGACCGCCGGTCCGCCGTGGGCCGGCCCGACCGGGCGGAGCGTGCCCGGGGATGGTGGACACGCTCCGCCCGCTCCATGGGGCGGTCCGCCGACCTACAGGTCGAATTCGTCGGGCGGCAGCTCCAGGGTGAAGCAGGCTTCGCGGACCACGGCCTGTTCGGTCTTGTCGAAGTCGCCGTCCGCGCCGCCGATGATGATGCCGATCTGGATGACGGCCCGTGCCTCGGCGGGCTTCTTCTTCGCCTTGGCGACTTCCTGGAGGACGCTGACCTTGCCGAAGGCGAAGTCGACGGTGAGCTTGTCCAGGTAGTCGTTGAAACGACGCTGCAGGTCGTCGGCGGGGAAGTTCTGCAGCACCTCGTTGGTGGCGATCAGCTGGGCCACGCGCTGTCGCTCGGAGGGGTCGACGGAGCCGTCCGCCGCGGCGACCAGAGCGCACATCGCCATGCTGGCGTCGCGGAAGGCGCCGCTTTTCAGGTCGTTCTTCTTCGCCATGAGCTGGGTCTGCATCGACTGTGCGGATTCTCTGATGCGGTCCCACAGGGCCATGAGGACTCCAATAGGTGGTGAGACGTCCCGGTCGACTCGTTATCAGCCGGGACGATAGCGGCTTTCTACGGTTTCTGTGGTGGGCTCAGGACGGCCGAGGGATCAGTCCTCGTCCTCCTCGTCCTCGAAGGCGTCGCCGATCTCGTCGACCACTTCCGCGGCGACCATTCCGCCGACGACGCCGACCGCGACTCCCGCCGCGACGCCTCCGACGATCGCCGCGGTGCTGGGGCCGGAGCGGTGATGATGGCTGTCGTGATGGTGGTCACTGTGTCCGTGGGCATGACCGCCGTGGTGGCCGTAGCCCGGTGCGTAGGGCTCGTTGTGTCCGTAAGAGCCATAGGCGGCGCGCCGTTCGACGAGCCGGCTGATCCAGGCGTCGACCTCGGTGTTCCAGTCGCGGTGCTCGACGCCCTCATGGCCGACGGTGAAGAGCGTGAGGGCGTCCTCCCCCGAGGAGAAGAGCCCGCCGCGCTTGTCGGCCTCCAGGACGACGTCCATGCCTCCCGGGCTCGCCAGGAACGTCACCTCCAGCTCGTTGATGGCGTGGGCGTACTGGGGAGCCGGGGCGAGCTCGATCTCCTGGTAGAACGGCAGCCGCTGCCCGGTGCCGCCCACATGCCCCAGCTCCAGATCGGCGGACTTGAAGCCGAAGCCGAGCTGTCCCAGCGCCTCCAGAACGGCCTCCTGGACCGGCAGCGGGGCCACGGCCAGCTGGTCGAGATCGCCCTTGTCCTTCGCGCCCGCGATCTCCAGCCCGGTGCGGACGCCGAGGATGATGCCCAGCGGCTGCCCGTACAGCTCGGTGATCGGCGTCTCCCAGGGGAGGTGGGCGGTGAACGGGAGGCCGCGGTGCTCGCCCTCGGCGAGCCGGAAGCCGCCGCCGACGGTGAAGCGGTCGAAGATGACGACCCCCTCCCGCTCCTCGTCGCCGTGCTCGTCCTCCACCCGGGCCACGAGCTCCAGCGTGATCTGCTCGATCTCGAAGTCCGCCGTGCCGCCCCGGAGATGGACCTGACCGGTCAGTGGCCCGCCAGGGTGTACTGGGCCGGGGTCCAGCACCGTGTCCACGGTGGGTCCGCCGACACCGAGTGAGCCGAGCAGTCGTTTGAACACCATCGCGGCGTTCACTCCTTCAATGTGTGTTCGATCTGGGTGTTACTTGCTCGTGGTGTCGAGCGTGGCCAGGGCGGAGGCCCAGTGGGCGTACTTCAAGTCGGCCAGGTCCTTGACCGTCTTGACGCCGAATGCCTCCTCCAGGAGGTTGCCCTGTCGGTCCGAAACGCCCTTGAGCGCTGACACCGGCGCGGCGAGGATCTCCGGCAGCGACTTGTCAGCCCATGCCTTGTCGAGCACCTTCTCCAGGTCTATCGAGGCCATGCCTGCCCTCCCGGGGGCGTGAGTGAGTGGTCGAGAGCGCGTGTCGCGGATGGCGCGGTGGCGGCTGGGCGCAGCGGCTCGTGCCGTACCGTGCGGAACATTCGGGGCCTGCGGCACGTTGACAGATCAGCCCTGAACCCGGTGGCTGAGTCACCGCACCCTCCTAGCGGATGTTCCGGACCTGACGGGGCGGCTGGCACATATCGGCCGCCCACCGCTTTTCTACACGCATGTAGAAGCATAGAGTGTCCGCACCCCCCGGGGTGCTCGTCTCGCCGTCTTGGCGTGGGAAGTCCGAAATGATCTCTCGCAGCGCGGTCGGGAATGAGAGTGCTTTACTGTTCCTTTAACCTGGGGTAGACAGACTTCCTCCCCAGGCCCTCTGAGCGACGAAGGACATCAGACCCGCAATGGGTGAACCTCCCAGTACCGGCCGTGCCACCTCCCGCCACTCGCGAAGTGACGAAACCGGGGTGGCACGGTGACCGAGATCTTGCTGCTTCTCCTGGCTCTGGCCCTCACGCTGGCCTGCGCGGTGTTCGTGGCCGCCGAGTTCTCGCTGACCACTGTCGAGCGCGGTGAGCTGGAGCGTGCCGTCGAAGCCGGTGAGCGGGGCGCTGAGGGCGCGCTCACGGCGGTGCGCCGACTTACCCTTCAGCTTTCCGGGGCCCAGCTGGGCATCACCGTCACCTCCTTGGTGATCGGTATGCTCGCCGAGCCCTCGCTGGCCGCCCTGCTGCGTGGCCCCTTGCGGGCCGTCGGCCTTGGATCCGCGGCCTCTTCCATCGCCTCCGTGCTGGGCGTGGCCGTCTCCACGGTGGTGCTGATGGTCGCCGGGGAGCTGGTGCCCAAGAACTGGGCCATCTCCCGCCCCCTGCACGTGGCCAAGGCGGTGGCCGCCCCGCAGCGCGCCTTCACCGCCGCCTTCGCCCCGCTGATCCACCACCTCAACAACACGGCCAACCGTCTGGTGCGCCGTCTGGGCCTGGAGCCCGCCGAGGAGCTGGCCTCCGCCCGTACGCCGGACGAGCTGGTCGCGTTGGCCCGCCACTCGGCCGCCGAGGGCGCGCTGGAGCAGGACGCGGCCGAGTTGTTCGTCCGTACGCTCCACCTGGGCGAGCTGACCGCCGAGAACGTGATGACCCCGCGCGTGGACGTCCAGGCGCTGGAGGCCCACGCCACCGCCGCCGACGCCGCCAACCTCACCCTGGCCACCGGGCGGTCCCGCTTCCCCGTCTATCGCGACACCCTGGACGAGGTGGTCGGCACCGTGCACATCCGCGACGTCCTCGCCCTGGACGCCGCCCGCCGCGCCACCACCCCCGTCACCGACCTGGCCACGCCCCCGCTCCTGGTGCCCGACAGCCTCCCGGTGGACCGGCTGCTGGACCGGCTGCGCCGTGCGCACACCATGGCCGTGGTCATCGACGAGTACGGGGGCACGGCGGGGGTCGTCACCCTGGAGGACATCGTCGAGGAGATCGTCGGCGATGTCCGCGACGAACACGACCGGGACGAGACCCTCGGCCTGGTGGCCCTGGGGCCCGGCGCCTGGGAGGCGGACGGCGGCGTACGGCTGGACGAGCTGGCCGCCATCGGCCTGACCGCTCCCGACGGCCCGTACAGAACCGTCGCTGGCCTCCTGGCCACGGCCCTGAGGCGCATCCCTGCGGTCGGGGACACCCTCGAGACCGGCGGCTGGCAGCTCACGGTCCTGAAGGTGGAGCACCACCGCGCCGACCGCGTACGGATCACCGCTCTCGCACCGACGGAAAACACCGCGAAAGTGGCGGACAACACCACCAAGGACACCGAGGACGCCCGATGACCCTCCTCCAACTCGCCATCGGCGCCCTCACTCTGCTCACCAACGCCTTCTTCGTCGGCGCCGAATTCGCCCTGATCGCGGTACGCCGTAGCCAGATCGAACCGCACGCCCGGGACGGCGGGAAGCGCGCCCGCACCGTGCTCTGGGCGCTGGAGCACCTGTCCGCCCTGCTGGCCACCGCCCAGCTCGGCATCACCATTTCCTCCCTCGTCCTCGGCGCGGTCGCCGAACCGGCCATCGCGCACATGCTGGAGCCGGGGTTCGCGGCGGTCCACTTCCCCGAGGCCCTGGTGCACCCGATCGCCTTCGTTCTCGCCCTGGCCGCGGCCACGTACTTGCACATGCTCGTCGGCGAGATGGTTCCCAAGAACATCGCCCTCGCCGCTCCCGAGCGCACCGCGCTGCTGCTTGGCCCGCCCCTGGTAGCGCTCACCCGCGCGCTTCGCCCCGTCGTCTTCGGCATCAATGCCTTCGCCAACGGCCTGCTGCGGCTGCTGAAGGTCGAGCCGAAGGACGAGGTCGAGTCGGTCTTCACCGACGATGAACTCATCCGGCTGGTACGGGACTCCAGCGACGCGGGCCTACTCGACAAGTCCGGCGGCGAGCGGCTGCGCGACGCCCTGGAACTGGGCACCCGGCGGGTCGGCGACATCCTCGTCCCCCTCGAGGAGATGGTCTTTGTCGACCACCGCGTCACCCCCGACCAACTGGAGCGCACCGCGGCCGCCTCCGGCTACTCCCGCCTCCCGGTCACCGGCCCCGGCGGCGCCATCCTGGGTTACCTCCACATCAAGGACACCCTCGGCGTGACCGACCGGGACCGCCCCTTCCCTGGCACCGCCGTGCATGCCATCACCCGCGTCCCCGCCGGTACCCCCTTGGACGACACCCTCACCACCATGCGCGCCACCGGCACCCACCTGGCCGCCGTGACGGCCGACAGCGGCACGGTGCTGGGCTTCGTCACGATGACGGACGTCCTGGACGAACTCGTAGGCTCTGCCACACCGCAAGGCTCCGCGTTCAGTGACCAATGATTTTGCTCATAGTTGTAAGGAACATGGGTAACCGAAGCACATGACGGCTGGGCATGCGGCTATGGTGCTGGGGATGTTTCTCGGTGCCATGGCTTACAGATGCGTGATGCGACGCACCCACCCTTCCCGAATCACTGGGGGGAGGGGCCGTGACAGACACTTTGCGATCACTTGAGGCTCATCAGGCACTCATTCCTTCGGGTGGTACCGGGGAACCGCAGACGGCTCGCACGACCGGAAACCGGTCTGGTACCGGGACCGGCGGCGAGACGAAAGCGAAGCGTGATCCCTTCTTCGACAACGCCAAGTACCTTGCGATCGTGCTGGTGGCAATGGGGCATTCATGGGAGCCGCTGCGCGGCGACAGCCGCACCGCGGCGGCGCTCTACATGCTCGTGTACACCTTCCATATGCCGGCGTTCATCATCATCTCCGGTTATTTCTCCCGCGGTTTCGAGGCGCGCCCGGCTCAGATCAAGCGACTTGTGACGGGGGTCGCGGTCCCCTATGTCATCTTCGAGGTCGCCTTCACCTTCTTCAAGCGCTGGGCGAATGACGATCCGGGGTACCCGATCAGTCTGCTGGATCCCTGGTACCTGACCTGGTTCCTGATCGCGCTGTTCATCTGGCGGCTCACCTCTCCTATCTGGAAGATCGTCCGCTGGCCGCTGCCGCTGGCACTCGCGGTCGCCGTGCTGGCGTCGATGTCGCCGGACATCGGTGACGATCTCGACCTTCAGCGCGTCCTGCAGTTCCTGCCCTTCTTCGTACTCGGGCTGTGTCTGAAGCCGCGCCATTTCCAGCTGGTCCGACGGCGCGAGATGCGCATCGTGGCGGTGCCGATTTTCGCCGTGGCGCTGGCCTTCGCATACTGGGCGGTTCCGCAGATGAACGCCGCCTGGTTCTACCGGCGTGACAGCGCCCAGGAACTCGCGGCCTCCGGCTGGGCGGGCGCGATCATGACCCTGGCCATGTTCGGGTGTTCGCTGGTTCTCGTGGCGTGTTTCCTCGCCTGGGTGCCCCAGCGCACGATGTGGTTCACCACGCTGGGAGCAGGGACGTTGTACGGATATTTGCTGCACGGTTTCGTGGCCAAGGGCTCGCGCTTCTGGGAATGGTACGACCATGACTGGCTCCGCCAGCCGCTTGGGGAAATCGGGGTCACGCTCATCGCCGCGTCCCTGGTTACTGTGCTATGCACCTCGCCCGTGCGACGGGCCTTTCGTTTCGCGATGGAACCAGCAATGGAGTGGGCTTTCAAGGGCGAAGTGATGACGAACGCCACGCGGTCACAGCGCGTTAAATAGGGGAAGCGCGGAGTCGGTCCTGTAGGCCGACTCCAGACAGTCGACATCAGCTAGATAGGCGTGACCTCGGTTTTGGCCAGACCCCGAGACGGGCGAATACGTCCGTGGTGTCGTGCAACTCTGCGGAGACGTCGAAGGGCTCGTGAAGCGGCAGCTTGGCCACGTCACGAGCGCTGGGACGTGTGCTCAGGACCATGCCAGTTCCGCACGTACGGCGGGCGGGAGAACGCCCGCCTGGCCGCCCTCGGCGATGTAGACCGCGCCCGCCTGTTGCTCGGCGCGCGCCACGACCCGGTCGATGCGGTGGGCATAGGGCCAGTCGGGATTGATCGCGAGGTAGACCGGCAGCTCTTGGTCGAGGGTCCGCAGTTGGTGTAGCAGCTGCCCGACGGTCAGGGTGTGGGACATGAAGACCTCCGTGGTGTGTGATGGCTGGGGCGTGGCCGCACTGGGCTTTTCGTAACGTCCGTACGTTGACTTGGACTGGGAGCGTCATTCCAGTCCATCGGGGGGCCGTCTGCCACAGGCGAAATTCCAACGTGGAAGAGCGGCCGGAGTCCTGGTGAGGAGACGAATCGGTCGCTCCTCGGACCGACTCCGGGATGGCGGACGACAACAAGGGGGTGCGAACACACGTGGACGCGGAAGAGCAGCGCCAGTACGGCGAGCACATCGACGATGCCGAAGCAGCCTCTGTGGGGCGATCCCGCGTGCAGGACCGCCTGCTCGGCCTGCACCAGCGGCAGGATCGCCTGCTCGCCCTGCGCCAGCGGGGTCATCGACACCCCAGGTTCAGCTCGGAGTCGACGAGTTCGGCAACGGCGCGGTGCGCTGCCGCCAGGTCGGCGGCGTGGTGGTCGAGGTCACGGGCAAGCGCGGGGTCCGAGGAAACGCAGCCGCTGAGGGCAACGAGCCACCAGCGGCCTTCCCGGTGGACGGCTGGGATGTCGGCCAGCCGGTCGGCCGTATGCGGAGCGAACGAGGGCAGGTCGGGAGAGGAAACGGGACAGCACCTCAACGGGAGAGAAGCTGGGAGCACGGGTAGCGCGTGTTGTGGCGGAGTTCGCCGCGAGGCACGGCGATCATGCGGCCGTTCCGTACTGATCACGGCCGGGCTGGGACTTGGCGAGGGCACGTTCGGTGATGGCGGCCGTCGCCTTCTTCGAAGCAGCACCGAGGCGGTCGGCGTCCGGCTCGCGGTACCAGGGCTTGAGGTCGAGCAGGGCCGGGCGGATGCCGGTGGCGAGGAGCAGAGCCGATCCCTTGGGCAGGGCGCGGATCGCGTCGGGCGGAAGGATGCGCTCTTGCCGCATGGAGACGGAGGAGGACTTGCCGGACGCGTTGGTGGAGACCGAGACGGTTTGCACCTCGTGGTCTCCGGTGAGGCGGGAGAGCTTGTCGGCGAAGTCGGCGTCGTCGATGCCGCTGCCAATGAGCTTGATCGTTGCTGCGCTCCACAGGGCGTCCATGCCGGTCTCGCCCCACACCCGCTGGCCCTGCCGGTAGGACTGCAGGATCGTGATCGGGATGACCCCGCGGGAGCCCAGGTGGGAGTAGAGGTCCGGCAGCTCCTGGAGCTTGCACCGGCAGAACTGGCAATGGAGATGGGAACCACCCTTGTTGACAAGATCGTCAATCCGGCATGGGACGACGGCATCGAAGCGATTGCCGACGTGGCGCGCGCGTACCTCCCCGAGTTGGCGGCATACGCCTGTCGCGCCCAGGCCACCTGCGAGTCCATCTACGGACAGAAGGAGAACGCCGACCGTTGGCTAAAGCGGCTGACGCACCTGGAATCCACCGGGCCCTCCCGCTGACCGCACACCGACGGCCCTTGTCCGCGAGGGTGGGCAGCCCGTCGGCCGCGGCTTTGTAGAGGGCCGGCATGGCGTGGATCCGGGCTGCCGTGATGTCGGGTGTGGAGCCCGGCTCGACGTCCGAGACCCATAGCGGGGTGCCGCCCGGGGCGGACAGGAACTGCACGTTGCCGCCGAACGCCTTGTGTTTCTGGCTGAACCAGAGGTCGTTGCCGTTCTCACGGACACCGGCAGCGGTCCGTCTCGATCAGGGTGCCGTCGAGGACGAGGTGGGTCATGCGCTCGCCCTGGCAGCGGTCGAGGACGTCAAGCGAGTCGGGTGCCTTTCCGGCGAGGACGGTGATGCCTTCATGGAGGTAGCGGTAACCGGTCGCCTGTGAGATCCCTGCATCACGGGCCAGGCGGTGCACGCAGCTGCGTTCGCGGGCTGCGGCCGCCTGGCATGTCATGCTGACAAGGCGTCAGGAAAGTCAGCATTGAGTCAGCATGAGGTCTGCCAGAGGCTGTCATAGACCGCCAAACCTGAGACTGATCACTGGCCCCGTGAAGGGGCTGCAGGAGGCGTGTCCGCCTCGCCCGGTCGCTGCACTTCGACCATAAATGATCAAGCGGTCAGCGATGGTTCGCCTC
>NZ_JAAAYH010000093.1:0-24406 GCF_018035285.1 Streptomyces sp. MK37H
GGTCGGCCGCCAGCACCACGGCCCGGTGGCCGAGGGCCGCGCGGGTGGTCGCGAGCGACAGGCCCACGTCCACCGGCACCAGGTCGTCCCGCTCACCGGCGAACTCCGCCAGCCGTGCGGCCTGGGCGCGCAGCCCGTCCTTGCCCTTGCCCGATACGGCCCACGGCACGATGCCCGACCCCAGCGGGGCCGTGGCCCCGGCAGGTTCGGCGCCGGTGACGACGGTGGCCCTGGACCACTCCTCAACCACCACATGGCAGTTGGTGCCGCCCATGCCGAAGGCCGAGACACCGGCGAGCAGCGGGCGGTCGTCGTGGGGCCACGGTCCGGTGGCGTCCTGGACCCGCAGGTTCAGCCGGCCGAGCGGGATGTCGGGGTTGGGGGTGGCGTAGTTGAGGCTCGCGGGGAGTTCACGGTGCTGGACGCTGAGGATCGCCTTCAGCAGTCCGGTGATGCCCGCCGCGCCTTCGAGGTGGCCGACGTTGGTCTTCACCGAGCCGACGGCGAGGGGCTGGCTTGTCTCGCGGGCGGTTCCGATCACCTCGCCGAGGGCGGCGGCCTCGATGGGGTCGCCGACCTTGGTGCCGGTGCCGTGGAGTTCCACGTACTGCACGTCGGCGGCGTGGACCCCGGCCCGCTCGTGGGCGAGCCGTACGACCTCCTCCTGGGCGAGCCGGTGGGGCGCGGTGAGGGTGTCGCCGCCGCCGTCGTTGTTGACGGCGCTGCCGCGCAGGACGCAGCGGATGGGGTCGCCGTCGGCGATGGCCCGGTCCAGCCGCTTGAGGACGACCACGGCGCCGCCCTCGCCGCGTACGTAGCCGTTGGCGCGGGCGTCGAAGGTGTAGCAGCGGCCGTCGGGGGACAGCGCACCGAACCGGGCGATGCGGTCGGTGGTCTCGGGGATCAGGTTGAGGTTGACGCCTCCGGCGAGGGCGACCGTGGACTCACCCGAGCGCAGGCTTTCGCAGGCCAGGTGGACGGAGACCAGGGACGAGGACTGGCCAGTGTCGACGGTCATGCTGGGCCCGCGCAGCCCCAGGAAGTAGGAGACGCGGTTGGCGATGATGCTGCGGTGCAGGCCGGTCATGGAGTGCGGGGCGACCGCGCTGGGGCCGTGCTGGGCGGCCAGAGCCGCGTAGTCGTCGGAGATGACGCCGACGAAGACGCCGGAGCGGCCGTCGGCGAGCCGGCCGGGGGTGAGGCCCGCGTCCTCCAGCGCCTCCCAGCTCAGTTCGAGCATCAGCCGCTGCTGGGGGTCCATCAGTGCGGCCTCGCGCGGGGCGATGCCGAAGAAGGGCGCGTCGAACCGCTCGATCCGGTCGAGCCCGAGGAAGCCACCGCGCGCGGCGTCCGGCCCGTCGGTGTCCGACCCGAGGACGCCCTCCGCCTCGTCGTCCTCGGTGCGGCCCCAGCGCCCGGCCGGCGGGGCGCTGATGGCGTCCTCGCCGTGGCGCAGCAGCTCCCAGAACGCGGCGGGGTCCGGTGCCCCGGGAAGGCGGCAGGAAACCCCTACGACGGCGATCAGGTCGTCCTTCTTGTCCGCCAGCACTATATCCAGAGCTCCCCGAGAATTACGTACAGACCATCAATGGATCGGAAAGGGCGACTCGCAATTGGCCCGCGATGATGCCTCGATCCCAACAGGCCCCCGACCCCATGTCGACCCGCAACCCCAGGGCGCTTCGCCCCTAGACTCCGAACCTCCACCCCTAGCCTCTCGGGGGCGCCCCCTACCGGTCTTCTGGGGATGTCGCGGATTGCGTCTGGCACTACGGTTCCTACTGCCCGTCACTACCCGCTGGGCGCAATGACTCACCGGGAAGCCCCAAACACCGTGGCCGCCAAGCCCGTGGCCGCAAGGAGCTGTTCATGTCCGAACAGGCTATTTCCCTGACCCCACCTTCGGCAGCCGACGGCGGAGCGGCTCTGTTCGGCTGGCTGCGCCGGATGCGCGACGAAAATCCGGTCGTCCAGGGCAGCAATGGAAGCTGGTATGTGTTCCGTCACGCGGATGTGCAGCATGTGCTGACCGAGTACGCGGATTTCTCGTCGGATCCGACTCCGATATCCCCGAAGGCGGCCGAGGTCGCCAAGGGGGATATCGCGCAGATCGATCCGCCCGAGCACCATGGGCTGCGCCGTCAGGTCAGCCGGGTCTTCACCCCGCGCATGGTGGCCGGTCTGGAGCCGCGCATCGAGGAAATCGGCCGGCAGTTGCTCGACGATGTGGGCGATTCCGGGGAGCTGGATCTGGTGCGGCAGCTCACGCATCCGCTGCCGGTCATCGTGATCGCGGAGATGCTGGGAGTTCCACCCGAGGACCGGCCGATATTCCGGCACTGGGCGGACCGGATCATCGCCGCGAAGATCGCCGGTATCGACGATCCGGAGACGTACGAGCGGCTGCGCTCGGCGATCGAGGAGATGGACTTCTACCTGGAGGGGCAGCTCGACGAGCGGCGCTCGCATCCGGGGGACGACCTGCTGAGCAAGATGGTGACGGCCGAGGTCGACGGTGATCCGATCTCCGGCGCCGAGGCGGTCAACTTCGCCCGGTTGCTGCTCATCGCGGGGCACATCACCACCACGATGATGCTGTCCAGCTCGATCCTCTGCTTCGACGAGTACCCGGACGCGGCGCGTGAGGTGCGCGAGGACCGTTCGCTACTGCCCGCGGCGATCGAGGAAGTGATGCGCTACCGGCCGCCGTTCACGATCACCGGCCGGTACACCACCCGGGACGTGGAGATTTCCGGGGTGACGATTCCCAAGCGTTCGGTGGTCATTCCCTGGCTGGCGTCGGCGAACCGGGACGAGCGCCAGTTCACGGATCCGGATGTATTCGACATTCACCGGTCGCCCAATCCCCATCTGGCCTTCGGCAAGGGGATTCATTTCTGCATCGGCGCGCCGCTGGCCCGGCTGGAGGGCAGGGTGGCCCTGAATCTGCTCTTCGACCGCTATTCCGATGTGCGGCTCGACCGGGGCGCCACCCTCGAATTCTATGAGCAGAACTTCTTCGGTGTGAAATCCCTGCCGGTCTCGGTGAAGCGCGCCTGAGCGGCCCGAGACGCCCGTGACGAAACCCACCCCAGCGCGAACAGGCGGAGACCAGATGCGGGATGAAGCAACGGCAAAGCGTGTGATCCTCGAACATTGCCGGATGATCAACGAAGGTGATGTCGACGGGCTGCTGAAGCTGTATGCCGAGAATTGCAGCTTCGAGGACCCGGTGGGCAACGGAAAGCAGTACGGGCTGGAGGCGCTGAGTCAGCGCGCCGCCGCCGCGATCTCCTCCGGGGCCTATGAGGACGCCGCCACTCCGGTCGCTTCCAAGGACGGGAGTTGGGCGGCCGTTCCCATGGTGTCCACCTTCAATTACCTGCCGCTGGCCGGCCCCGCGATGGCGCAGACCGGGCTGCTGCCGCCGGAGCCGCCAGAGGACCCCGAAAACAAAATGATCCGGGTCAATATCGTCATGGTGATCCGGGTCAATGAGGAGGGCCTCGCGGACCAGATGCAGGCATTCTACGGGCGCAGCGACGCGACCATCATCGACAAGAAATGACCGCGCGCCAGGCGTGGCCGCTGGGAGACTGACATGAACATCGGTGTTCTGGGCACCGGGTCCTACCTTCCCGCAGATACGGTCTCCAACAGTCTGGTCGGCGAGCGGGCGGGCGTGACCGACGAGTGGATCGTGCGGAAGACCGGCATCCGCAGCCGCAGATACGCGGCCGAGACCGAGGCCACCTCGGATCTGGCGGTGGCGGCGGCGGAGCCGGCGCTGCGGGCCGCGGGCATCACGGCGGAGCAGCTCTCGTGGATCGTCGTCGCGACGTCCACTCCCGACCATCCGCAGCCGGCCACCGCGTGTCTGGTGCAGCACCGGCTCGGTGCGCGCCACGCCGCCGCGTTCGACGTCAACTCGGTGTGCAGCGGCTTCGTCTTCGCCCTGGAGACGGCGGCCCGGCTGCTGTCCCCGACCCGCGTACCCGGGCCCGGCTCGATGCCCCCGGCGCCCGGGTACGCGCTCGTCATCGGCGCCGACGTGTACTCGCGCATCATCGACCGGGCCGACCGGCGCACCGCCGTGCTGTTCGGCGACGGCGCGGGGGCGGTGGTCCTCGGACGCGCCCGCCCGGGCCGGGGGCTCATCGGGTCGCGGCTGGCCAGCCATGGCGAGTTGCACGAACTGATCCGTGTCGAGGCGGGCGGCAGCAGGCTGCCGGCCTCCGAGAAGACGGTGGCCGACGGCGCGCACTGGTTCCAGATGCGGGGACGCGCGGTGAGCGAGTTCGTGGCCCGTGAACTGCCCCTGGCGATCGATGCTTTGCTGGACCAGTACGGGGTGGCTCCGGCGCAGGTGGACCACTTCGTACCGCATCAGGCCAACGGGGTGATGCTGCGCGACGCGTTCCCCGGACTCGGCCTGGACCGGGCGCGGATGCATCTGACCGTCGCCGAGCACGGCAACACCAGCGCGGCGTCCATCCCGCTCGCCCTGGACACCGCGTGCCGCGACGGGGCGTTCCGGGACGGGGAACTGCTGCTGCTGGCCGGGTTTGGCGGCGGGATGTCCGTTGCCTCGGCGCTGCTGCACTGGGACGGCGACGCGAACCGCGGCTGAGCCCCCCTTTGCTCCCGCACCCTCAACGGAAGGATTCATCGGCATGGCACAGCGCTTTTCGAAAGTCGCGGTGATCGGCATCGGCACCGTCGGTGCCACGCTGACCGGGCTGCTGGCCCGCGGCGGGGCGACGGTGGTCGCCGTCGAGGCGGACGAGACGGAACGCGACCGCGCCCGGGAGCGGGTGGCGGCCACCGGCACCGGGGAGACCGAGCTCGACCGGGTCCACTTCACCACCCGGATCGAAGACGCCGCCGGTGCGGACCTGGTGATCGAGGCCGTACCGGAGCGGCTGGAGACGAAGATCGAGGTGATCGACCGGGCGGGCGTCGTCTGCGGTCCGGACACCGTGTACGCAACCACCACGACCGGCCACGCCGTCACCGAACTGGCCTCGTCCCTGAGCCGGCTGATGACGCACACCGTCGGGCTGCACCTCTTCCCGACACCCGCCGCCACGGCGCTCGAAGTGGTCTGCACCCCCATCACCGACCCCGCGGTCCGCGACGACGTGGTCGCCCTGGTGCGCTCCCTGGACCTCCAGCCGGTGCTGGTGCACGACCGCCCTGGTTTCATCGGCGGCGCGCTCACCATGGCGTACCTCAACAGTGCGGTGGCGATGTACGAGCAGCGCTACGCCTCCCGCGAGGACATCGACACCGCGATGACGCTGGGCTGCGGGCTGCCGGTCGGCCCGCTCACGCAGCTCGACACCATCGGCCTCGACGTCGCGCACGCCTCGCTCCAGGCGCTGTACGAGCGCACCGGCAGCCGCGTCTACGCCCCCGCCCCGCTGCTCTCCCACTACGTGGCCGCCGGGCTGCTGGGCCGGAAGGCCGGCCGCGGCTTCTACGACTACACCGCGGGCGCCGCCGCCCCGGCCGCCGCCGAGGCCCCCGCGCGCCCCTCGCGGCCGGTACGCACCATCGGGGTGGTCGGCTCGGGGACGATGGGCGCGGGCATCGCCGAGGTGTGCGCCCGGTCCGGCTATCCGACGGTGCTGGTGGCGCGCAGCGAGGTCCGGGCGAAGGAGGCGCTGCTGTCGGTGGAGCGCTCGCTGCACCGGGCGGTCGGGCGCGGCAAGCTGTCGCCCGAGGAGCTGGAGGCCACCATGGTCCGGCTCACCTCCACCGCGCAGTACGAGTCGCTGGACGCGTGCGATCTGGTGATCGAGGCGGTGGTGGAGGACCTGGCGGTGAAGCGGGCGCTGTTCACCGAGCTGGGCGCGGTCACCGGCCCGGACACGGTACTCGCCACGTCCACCTCCGGCCTGCCCATCATCGAATGCGCCACCGCCACCGGCCGTCCGGAGAACGTGGTGGGCATGCACTTCTTCAACCCGGCACCGGTGATGAAGCTGGTGGAGGTGGTGCGCACCGCGCTGACCTCGGAGGAGACCGTGGGCACGGCGTACGGGACAGCCACCGCGCTGGGCAAGCGCCCAGTGGGCTGCTCGGACCGGGCGGGCTTCATCGTCAACGCCCTGCTGTTCCCGTACCTCAACCGGGCGATAGAGCTGGTCGAGACGCATGCCATCGCCCCGGACGACATCGACACCGTGATGGCCGGCGGCCAGGGGTATCCCATGGGGCCGCTGCGGCTACTCGATGTGATCGGACTGGATGTGTCGCTGCAGATCCAGCGCACCCTGCACGACACGTTCCTGGACTCGTCGCTGGCTCCGGCGCGCTACCTGGAGCACCTGGTGCGCGCGGGATATCTGGGCCGCAAGACCGGGCGCGGCTTCCGGGACCACGGCTCGGGCTGACCGGATACCAGGCACGGAACGGCGTACGGGGCGTGGTCGGCCGGACCACGCCCCGCACGCACGGGTCAGACGATGCGCATGGGTCAGACGATCTCGCTCATCTCGAACTGCAGGTCGATGGGGAGCTGTTGCCGGCCCCCTATCTTGAGCTTGCGGTACACCCGGGTCAGATGCTGCTCCACGGTGCTGACCGTGATGTAGAGCCGCGAGGAGATGTCCCGGTTGGAGTAGCCGCAGGCCGCGAGCACGGCCACCCGCTTCTCGGAGTCGCTGAGCTTCGCCTCCCGGGTGTCCACCGTGGCCCCCTGGGCCATGCTGTCCCAGATCTCGTCGTTGTGTTCGAGCCGCATCCGGGCGCACAGCGGTTCGGCACCGCACTCCTTGGCGAGCTGCCACGCCCGGCGCTGGGCCATGGCTGCCTGGGTGGTGTCGCCGAGGACGCGGTGGGTCTCGCCCAGGTCGTACAGAGCGCGGGCCATCTCCAGCCGGTCGCCGGACGCCTGGAGCTGGGCCACCGCGCGGGTGAGCAGCGGCGTACGCTCGCTCAGCTCGGCCGTTCCGGCGAGCAGCCGGAGCGACAGGCCGCGGATCCGGGCGCAGCCCCCGTCGGTGCGGGCGAGCTGCTCGGTGAGCAGCTTCTCGGCCTCCTCGCGCTCCCCGAGCCGCAGGAGCACCTCGGCGACATCGCCGCGCCAAGGCGCCCAGGTCGGCTGGTCCACGCCCCAGCGGTGCGCCAGCCGCCCGACGGTGAGAAAGTCCTCCAGCGCTATGTTCAGCCGATTGGTGCTGAGGTGGTAGTGGCCGCGGGCGCGCAGGTAGACCATGCCGTACGCGCTGCCGAACAGGGATTCCGAGGCGGGATGGTTGAGGGTGCGGGCACCCGCCTCGTAGTTGCCCATTGTGGTCTGGGCCATCAGCTGGAGCCCGATCAGCACCCCGGCCAGCACACTGCCCTTGTGCTCGGGGATGCGGTCGAGACCGGCCCGGGAGTAGGTCTCCACGTCCTCCAGGTTGCCCTCGCGCCAGGCGACCTCGGCCCGCATGCCGGCGAACAGCGCGTACCACCCACCCGCCTTACGGCGGGCCGTCTCGTCGAGGAAGGTCTCGCACCAGTGGCGCGCCGCCTCCAACCGATCCGAGAACATCAGGCATTTGACGGCGGTGCAGATGTGGTCGAGGGTCGCGTCGGTGAGCACGGAGCGCTGGAGCAATTCCTGGGCCGCCGCCTGCACATCGTTCTCGCTGGTGGCCAGGCCCAGGTTCCAGGGCACGAGCTGCTGCCGGCCCTGCGGATCGGAGCCGGGTGTCAGGATCTGCGTCGAATCCCCCTTCCCCTCGGCGGTGATCAGCCGCCCCTGGGCCCACGGGTAGTATGTCTCCATGATCATCGACAGCGGTGTGGCAGGCTCCGGGGAGCGCTCACCGGTCACCTTCCGCAGCGCTCCGATGACGGCGTTGGCCTCGTCGATGCGGCGGTGCATGATGAACAGGTCCGCCACCGCCAGGTACTGCTGTGGGGCGACCCGCCCGGCCTCCAGCTCGGCCAGCAGCTCTTCGGCGATCTTCTCCGTGGCCGAGGGGTTGTTGCGGCGCAGGATGACGGCGGTGCGGATCCTGATCTCGACGCACTGCTGGGCGTCGGTGCACAGCCGGTGCGCCAACTCCAGGTATTCCACGGCCAGTCGGTCGTGGTCCTCGGCGAGCACCTCTTCGGCCGCGTCCCGCAGCACCGACACGGTCCACGGCTCGTCGATGCACTCGGCCGCGCGCAGATAGGGGGCGAGGGTGGCGGCCGGGGCGCCATCCACATAGAGCAGGATCGCGGCGCGGTGGTGCAGCTGGCGCCGGTACTCGGGGTCCATCGCCTCCAGCACCCCGGCGCGGGCCGCCGGGTGCCGGAAGTGCCAGTCCTGGACCACCCCGGCCGCCTCCAGTGCGCGCAGCCCCTGTGCCACCGCGACCCGAGGCAGATCGCACAGCCGGCTCAGCGAGTCCAGGGTACTGGCCTCGCCGAGCACCACCAGACCGTCGACGACCTTGGCGGCCATCGGGCCACTGCGGTCCAGGCAGGTGAGCACGGCGTGGGAGAACGCCTCGGTGGCGATGACGGGTTCTGGCAGCTCGCGCTGGCAGCTGGGGGCGGGCGCCATGAGCCGGTCCTCCAACAGGGCCCGCAGCAGGAGGGGATTGCCGCCCGTCATGGCGTAGATGTCGGTCACGGCCGAGTCGTCGGATGCCAGTGGCGGGTGGTGCGCCGCGAGCACCTCGGCCGTACCCGCGCGGTCGAGGCAATTGAGGCGGATACGCTGGAAGTTGGGCTGCCGGAGAAACTCGGTGCGGTAAGCCGGGTCGCGCTGTGCGTAGTAGAGGGCCTCCGTGAAGACCATCATGAGACGCGTGGAACGGGAACGCCCCGCAATATAAAGAAGATATTGCAGCGAGATGTTGTCCACGTGCTGCAGATCGTCGATGGCGATGAACACCAGACGGTCCCGGAGGACCTCGTGCAGGGCGGCACAGAACTTCTGCATTCTGGCGGCACGGACTGGCGCCAGACGCTCCGCCGCACCGGGGTCGGTGGTCGCCTCGTCCTCGTCCAACAGCGCCTGAAGACGGCGCCCCGATTCCCTTGGCAGCGACGGGCTGTCGACCAATTGCCGTAATACGCCGAAGGGAAGGTCACCCTCCCAGCGCAGGGCGGCCGCTCTCAGGACGACCGCGCCGGCGGCAGCCGCGCCGGCAGCCAGGGCCTCCAGCAGTTCAGTCTTGCCGGAGCCCACCGGCCCTTCGATGACTACGGTTTTCGCTCTGTTCGTCGCAGACTCAGCCAGGGCAGATTTCAGTGTATCGAGCTCTGCTTCCCTACCGATTAGCATGCCGAACTTATACCCCCGCGTTTTCGTCGACCGCAGGCAAAAACCCCTATCGGTGCGACAATGGGGGCCAACAGTGACGACTGCAAAAGATTTGCAAGATTCCCCGTTTGGTTTCGCCTCGGCCGAAGTCCACTACTAGATGACCAGTCTCGATGAAACCCCTGAGGTCGCGCCGCTGTCAACCACTCCCCGGACGCGCTGGGGAGCGGGTCGAATACGCGAAGTGGAGACCGCCTTATCGGGCTTATACCATAAAGCACCACATAGCCGCGTACAGATGGCTACGTTCGGCGACATTGTCACTACTCAGGGGAAGAATTCCGGCCATCCGTGAGGCAGGTCACTATCTCGTCAAAGAATCCGCCCGCCCACGCCTCGGACGGGCGCAATCTAAGGGGTTCCGGGGGCACTTTAGGGGTGGGCAGTGTGCATCCATTCTCCACCCAGCGGTGTCGGCCGTTTCTCTTCGCACAGAGATATTGAGTGGACCCGCGTCATTCACCGTTCGCCACCCCGTTCACCAGCACTTCCCCGAAGCGGGCAGGGGATATCCGGAATCGAACGGTTAGGCGCACACACCTCCAGCGCGAGCGAGAGAAACGACGTACGGCCGAGGTAGAAGCCGATGGACACCTCCCCGCCGTGTGCCAACCGCTCCCCGATGTGCGGCACCCGACAACCGTTCCCGCATCGGGTGCCGCGGAAGGCCCCTGACGGGGTGAAGGCCGGCGGCGACCGTCACCCCATGGGCTGGTCAGCCGGGCGGGCTGCCCGGCCCGGTGCCCCACGTGGTGTCGGGCTCGTCGGCCGGATGAACGACAGCGAACCGCACAAGCGCAGGAACGACCCGTCCACACACAAGGCGTCATGGCCCCTGCCGCCCAGCCGGGCCGCGGCCACGTAGCGGTTCGTGTCGGAGGCGCCCGCTCCGCTGATCGTGACGGCGTGCCGCTCCCCCGCCGGTACGATCACCGCGCACGGAACGTGTGGTGCGGTCAGCAGCTGGAGACGTAGCGCAGCGGGCCGCCTCCGCTGACCGCCCAGAACCCGTCGGGCCGCTGTGAACGTGGCGACCCCCGGGGCGGCTCGATGTGGCCGAGGGGGGCGGGCGGCATCAGCGGATGAAGGACCGCCTAAACCGGTCCCGTCAGCTCAGCGCCGCGTCTCCTTCACCGCGACGTCGGCCACCGCGGGCCACGTCCACGCTGTGGCCCCCGCCGGAGCGGGTGTGTCCGGTGTGCGAATGGGAAGCGTGGGTCGTTCGGCGAACGCGTTTGACCGGGAGCTTTGCGGCGGTGTCGGGAGGATGGCCGTGCCGCTGCCGGCGAAGACGGCGTCGAACGCGGAGGTGAACTTGGGGTCCCGGCCACGGATGAGGAACCGGAAGCACCCGGCTCTGTCCTCAAGGTCCATGACGAGGTCGCGGGCGAGTTGCGTGACCCATGCGCCGGTCGGGTGAGCGGTGACGCTTCCGGTTCCTCATCCGCAACCGGGGACACCATCGGCCTGCAATGCCTGTACGCCCTGGTCTTCCTCGAGCACGCCTGCACATCGCAGGCGTGCACACCCGACCGCCCCCTGGGCCACCCAGCAAGCCCGCAGCCTCACCACCGACCTCGGTATACGCCTGGACTCACTGCGCTTCCTCATCCGAGACCGCGACAGCAAGTACACCGACGCCGTCGACGCCGTGTTCCAAGCCGAGGACGTCTAGATCATCAAGACGCCAGGTCCGGGCGCCAAGGGCCAACGCCCACTGCGGGAGCGGCGCATCGCCCCGCCGACGCCATGCCTGCGTTCCCTCGAACATCACCGGGCGCAGCAGCACCCGGAGCGAAATGCGGCAGGTCGAAGGGTCCCCACCCTCACCCGGCATTTCAACGCCCTGCTGGGCCGGGCCGGGCTCCGACGCATCCGGTTCCACGACCTCCGCCACTCAGCGGCCACCCTCCTCCTGGAGCCGGGAGTGGAACTCGTCGTAATCAAGGAACTCTTCGGCCCGGCCGACGATGCCCCCGAGGACCCACCCGCCTCAGCCGTCGTCCACTGACGTTGCCGTCAGCGTTGCCGTCAAGGACCTCAAGAGCCCCATCGGATCACGTCCGATGGGGGCTCCTGAGCGGTGTCAGTCACTGCATCATAGCTATTTCTGACCATTCTGGCGGGTCACAGATGCCTGACTTTCCCGCCACCACTTAATCAAGGACGCTAATCAGTTGAGTCCAGCAGTGAGCGCATTTCCCGATGCACGAACACTCTCTCCGTCACAGCAGAATCTAGGGCATCCTTCAAATCACCCAGCCCGGTGATTCCGCTCATGAATTGAGCGATAGGTGTTCCGATCTTGCTCGCAAGGGAAGATCGGAATTCAACCTCAGAGACCTCTCGCCCAGAATCCCCCCTCAGAAGGAGGAGCCCCTCAGCGGTAACGGATTTGAGAGAGTCCAGCCTGAATCGAACTTGACATTTTGATTCAGGTAGCCACGAATTCTCGGCTTGACTTACGGGCGAGAAGGCAATGTTGACGTAGCACGACTCATCCCACCTGGACTTTTGGACATTGATCACCGCATACAGGTCCGATGTGACTCGATACCAACTGTGGCCATGTCGTTGGAATCCTAGCGGGTTGACCGCTTCACCGATGACTCGGACTACTGCACTCTGCACAGTCAATCGAACCTCTTATAGATGTCCAGATGCCCGGTCCAAGACTGGCCAGTCATCTCCTCAAGTTCTTCGACATAGCCCTTCAGCTGCCGACGTCCGGTCGCCATGCTACTAGGAGCGTCGGATTTGAGTTCGCGAACCACCCGGTTCTCCCAGTCGATCGCGTCAGGCCTGCGCCCGCTTGGGAGCGTCACTTCATAGTCATATCCGTCCCCCAGTGCGGTTCGGTAATTCTTGTGAGTCAACCGCCCCCGAGCCGCTTCCGCATTCTCGCCCGACGTGAATCTTCCCTGCGCATCACGCCGACAACTCGAATTATGAACGAGGACCGGAGTCTCGCCCGCCAGCACATAGTACGTGTGGATTGTACTGACTGTGAGGTCGTACGTGCGTTGCAGCTTCGTGAAGTGGCGCACGGAGGTGACCGTCACGGCTTCGCCCTTGTCCGTGCGGAGCGGCATGCCGGTGATGACGTCGCCGGCGTCCACCCAGCGGGCCTCGCTCGTTACCCAGAACGGGTGGGTGTCGGTGGCGATGATCGACGCGGGTCGGTCACCGGACTTCACTGTGAGGTCGGTGAAGTCCTTGTCATCGTTGGTGACGATCGTCGCTACGACCGGGCGGGCCTCGCTCTTCCCGGTTTCGGGATCGGTGGCGAGAACCTTATCGCCGACCTTGATGTCCTCGATGTCACTGTGACTGCCGTCTGCGAGCTCGACCTGCGTTTCTCCGGTGAAGCTGTGGCACTTCTCGACCGCCTTCTCGGCTGCGTCGACCGCATCGTCAGCCTTCTTCTCGGCCTTCCGTGCCTTCTTCCAGATCTTGACGCCCTTGAGGGCCTTCCCCGGGCCCGGCAGATCAGCCGCAGCCCAAAGACACCCGGAGAGTTTGAAGTCTCCGCACTTCTTCCATTCCGATGTGTCCGGGCCGAAGAAGTCCACCGCCAGTTTTAAGACGCTGAACAGTCCCGTGCCGGCTTTCTCATCGTGATAAGGGCCGGGCACGGGCGGAGGTCCGGGACTCGGTGCGGGCGTCGGGTAGGAAGCTGAAGTGGACGCCGTACCCCCACCGCTACCGCCGCCACCGCCTCCGCCTCCATGGCGCCGGCCACCACCGCTGGGGTAGTGGTTCTCTGGTGGGGCATTCTTACCGGCGTCTCCACCGTTGGTCGGCATGCAGTGCCCGTTGCCGGGGTCTACACAAAGGCCCGTGGGGTCCGAGTCAGTGACCGGATTCTGGTTGGCATAGCTGTAGCCGTTGAGGGACTGTCCCTGGTCGGGAGTGAGGAGCGGGTCGAGGCTGATGAATTGGCCGGTGACGGGGTCGTATTCGCGGGCGCCGATGTGGGTGAGGCCGGTGACGCCGTCGGCCGGCTTGCCGAGGAACGCCTTGTCGTCCGGCCATGTGGTGGGCTTGGTACCGCGCGGAGCGCCGAAGGGGGTGGTGTAGCGCTTGCTGACCGCGCGGGTGCCGACGTCGACGGCCAAGGTGCCGGTGCCGTGGTGGTCGGCGGCGAGGAAGGTCAGCTTCGTGGTGGACTGGCCCTTTGTGCCGGTGCGCTCCGCGATGGTCTGCCCGGCGCCGGTGTAATAGCGGGTGCCGGTCAAGGTCTTCGCTGAGCCCTGGGCAGTGAGACGGACCTCGGTGGCGCCCAGGTAGAGGACCGTGTCCCCGTCGGCCGTCGTGGCACGGCGGATGAGGAGCTCGCCGTCGGCGTCGTAGAGGTAGCCGGTCCCCGTGGCCGCCTTCCCGCCCTTCGCAGGTTCTGAGGAGGCCGCGAGTCTGCCTTCCGTGTTCCAGGCCAGGGTCTGTTCGGCCTGGGTGCCCGGCCGTGTGGTCGTGTTACCTGCGGCGTCGTACGTGTACGCGGCAGTGGCGGGTGGTGTGCTTCCCGGCTTGGTCGTGCGGGTCCCGGCCAAGGGGTGCGGCTGCCCCTTGGCCGTGCCGTACGCGTAGGTTGTCGTCGTATCGCCCGCCACCGCGTGCTGAGTCTCGGATTCCCGCTGGCCCGCCACGTTGTAGGTGTAGGACGTCCAGTACGGGGCAGCGCCGCCGAGATTCGCGGCGGTCCGGCCGGAATCTGCGCAGTCCGCCGCCTTCGGTGTCCACGCCTCGGCCAGGCGCCGATAGCCGTCGTAGCCGAAGCATTGGTAGTCGGCCTTGCCGGTGCCACCGAGGTTCGTGCTGTCGAAGATCGACGTCACGTTCCCGGCGTCATCCTGCGTGTACTTCAGGTCCTGAAGCAGGTATCCGTAGGTCTCATCACGTGTGAAGCCGCGTGTCAGGCGTCGAGTCCCGTCCTCGTACTCATAGCTCGTGTACAGCTTCTTGCTGTCCGAGGCGGGGGATGTTCCCAGTTCCAACTGGCGCAGGTCCCCGACGGGGGAATAGACGGCGTCCAGCAGATAGCTGGACGCGCCCGTGGTGGTGAGCTGCTGGCCGGTCGCGTTGTATGTGTAGGAGACCGACTCGCCCGACAGCCCGCCCACGGCCGGCTCTCCGGTCTTCTTGACCGTGCCATCGAGCCGGTAGTCGGTGAAGAAGGCCAGTGTGGAGGGTACGCCGGCCTGAACGAGCGGGTCGTTCCCCGGCAGGAGGAGCTGGGAGTCGGTCGGCTGGTACAGGCTGTTGTATCGCGTGACTTTACGGGTGTACGCCTTGCCATCGACGCCGCCTTCATAGCGGGTCGCCGAGTCCTGCTGCCCCTTTGCGAGGGTGTCGAAGGTCCAGGACGCCAGCTTGTTGGCGGCCGTCTTGGAGGACTGCCACATGCCGGTATTGCGGCCGAGTTCGTCGTACTCGTACAGCAGGGTGTTCTTGTTCGCGTCGTCCGTGGAGCTGATGTGGTCGAGCTCGTCGTAGTGCGTGGATGTCTTGCCCTTGTCGGGGTCGTCAGCCGTGCTCAGTCGGCCGAAGAGGTCGTAGGTGTACGTCCATGTGGCGTTGTCCGGGCCGACGATGGTCTTCTGGTCGCCGTCCGGTGTGTAGGTGAACTTCGTGGTCGTGTACTTCGTGCCGGTCGGGCTGGTGCCCGGGTACTCACGGCGCTCGGTGACCCGACCCAGGGCGTTGGTGACCTCGGCGACGGCTGACCCGCCCGCCGGGGCGGTGGTCGCGGCGGTGTCGCCGGTGTAGGTGGTCGTCGTGGTCCAGCGGTCGGTGCCGCGGACCTTGGTGACCGCCTGGACCGGGCGGCCGGCGCCGTCGTATTTCGTGTCGGTCTGGGTGGGTGCCTGGCCGCCGTCGGTTTCCACCGCTTCGCCCGACGGGCCGTTCTTCTCGTCCCAGATGTCGGCTTGAGAAGAGACGGGCAGTCCACGGTCGTCGTACAACGTCTGCGAGATGACCCGCCCGCCGACCGGTGACGGCTCCTGCGTCTGACGGGGGCGCAGCAGGCTGTCGAAGATTTCGTAGGTGGTGTTGTATCCGGAGCCGTCGCCCTTGAGTGTGCCCGTGGAGATCCACGGGAGGGATGCGTTGGTGACCTTGTAGTCGTATACGTAGTTGGGCTTCTCATCGAGGTCACTGGACCGGTTGGGCAGCCACACCTTGGTCACCCGGCCGAGGCTGTCGTACTCGGTCTTGGTGATCTTCTTGTTGGGGTCGGTGACCTTGAGCGGCGAACCCCGCGCCGGATCGACCGCGGTGATGGTCGTGAAGCCCTTGGCATCGGCGGTCACGGTGGAGGTCAGCGGACCGGCCGTCTCGGGCGTGTAGGCGGTGGTGGTGTTGGTGCGGTCGAGAGCGTCCTTGACAGTCTTCGGTCGACCCAGCGTGTCGTAGGTGGTGGTCTCGACCTTCTGCCAGCTGGGGTCGTTGGTGTCGGCGTAGCCCTTGGCGCGGCCGGTCCAGCGGATTTCTCCCCGGGTGGGGGTCTGGTCCTCCGACCAGGTGGTGCTGTCGTACGCGGTGGCCACATCAGAGACGACGTCACCGCGGCGCGAGGAGTCAGCGGGAAGATCGAGGTCCGCGGCCGTGACCGAGCACTTCCGCGACACGGTCTGGGCGCGCGCGATCAGTGAGCTGATGCCCGCCTTGTCGTTGCGTGCGTACCAGTTGCGGGTGCAGGTCTCGTCACCGCTGACCGCGTCGTCGCCACCGTCCTCGACGGTGGCGGGCATGCCGAAGTCGTCATAGGTGGTGGTCTGGGTGCGGACCCTGTCCACCGGGCTGATGCCGCTGGTAATCCTGGTGCGATCGTGGGTGGCCCTGGTCCGGACGTAGTATGCCTCGGTGTCCGCGTAGGACTTGTGCTGGGTGGCGGTGCGCTTGGACCACGGGTCGCTGATGCTGCCGGATACCTCGGCGTCGCCGTTGTAGGTCACCGACTCACGTGTGAACCCGGCGTACGGGTCGGAGTCGGTGATCTCTGCGGCCGTGATTCCCGTGACCGTCACCGTCTTCCGCTTGTCCGGATCGACGCCCTTGCCGTCAGGTGTCAGTACGCGGTCGCCGTCCATGCCGCGCAGGTAGACGGTGACGGTCCTGGACTGCGTGCCGTCGCCGGCGCCGGTTCGGTGGATGACCTTGCCGTAACCCCGCCACTCCGACCAGGTGCGTTGCTTCGCCGGCGTCATCGGGTCGTCGTTGTAGTGCCAGGCCGCGCCTCCCTCGTACGTGTAGGAGTGGACAACGGCTTCGGAGCCGCCCTTGGGGTCGGTGGTCCGCACACCGGTCACCGGATACTTCTGGAACCAGTCGAGCTGCGGGTCGGCCGCACCGTTGGGTGACCAGAAGACCGGGAAGCAGCGCTTGGTGTTCTCATCCGCCTTCGGCATCGTCCGGCCCGCGACGCAGTCGGCTTCCGCGTAGTCGACGATGGTTTGGGCACCGGCCTCGGAGGTGATGGCCTTCACCCGTGGCTTGTCCAGCGACAGAATGTCGTCAGTCGCACCGTCCACACGGTTCGTGAGCCAGGTGTGAGTGAACTTCACCGGGTCCAGGGGGATGTCACTGCCGCGCTTTCCGGTGCGCTTGATCTCATCCAGCCACAAGGACTGATCGGACGAGTCGCCCGTGTCGCCCGGGTCGAGATAGGTCTGCTTGAGCGCCCAGGAGTCGACGGGTTCGTAAGCGGGTGTGGGAGCGTCCGCGTTCCAGAAGTAGGTGGTGATGTCCGTCAGGCGCTTGCGCGTGAAGAAGGAAGGGCCGACGTTGCCGGTGCACTTGTCACCGTCCTTGCACACCGCGTCGAAGGGCACGTCCGGCCAGTTGTCACGGTGATCCTCGTTCAGCGAGTCGCAGCCGGTGCCGGAGGCCACGCACCGTTCCGCGGCGGTGAACGTGACCTTGTTCGAGGCAGAGGGGGTCGCGGAGAACAGAGCATCGGCGCGCTGCCCGTAGCGGATCTCCTTGAGATAGCCGCCGCGTATGTAGTTGGTGCCGGGGTCGTCTTTGCCGTTCTTGGCGTAGTTGTTGTGCTCGGCGTTGTACCAGTACGTCATGGCGTTGTTGTGGGTGTCCTCGACGTAGTCGAGGTTCCAGCGCCATGCCTGCCTCTTGTCCCGCTCGCCGAAGGACGAGCCCGAGGAGTAACCGGGCTCCCCTTCGTCGTCGCCGAAGACCGGCACGGTCCAGACCGACTCCGTGCGGTCGTCCGCGGCCGCGCCGTCCAGCTTGTTGAGTCCGAAGACGTACTTGGTGCCGTCGCCCGTGGTGACCGTCCAGTACTCGCCGTTGTCGTCGCCGTTGTCGGCACCGGTGGAGTGCTGGACGGTGGAGGCGTCGTCGTTCTTCAGCCGCCACGTGCCGCTGGTGTCGTCCTTCACCAGTTCCGTCGCCTTGCCGTTGAGCACGAGCGAGGCGTTGTCGTACTTCCAGCACAGATCGAACTTGTCGTCCTGCCCGTCGTCGTTGCAATTGCCGTACTTGCGCTCGATGTACGACGAGGTGAGATCGAATCCCTCACCGATCCAGGAGCCCTGGTTGTTGGTGTTCGCCGTTCGTCCGTCGACGCTGCCGGAGTCGTACGAGATCGACAGATCCGGTGCGGGCCCAGCCGCTGCGGGAGGCATGCCCAGCGGATACGTCCAGGTGAAGGAACCCGAGGACCCACCCGCCTCCCACGTGGACGAGGCCGAAAGCGGCGTCGCCCTGTAGTCGCCACCACCGGACTTGGCGGCGGCGGCCACTGCGAGGACCTTCACCTCGCCGCCCGGCTTCGCGGCGAAGGTGAGCGGTGTGGAGAGCTGCTCCTTGTGCCGCTTGTTGACCGCCCGAAGGGGGCTCTGCGCACGGCAACCGGTCTTCTGTGGTGTCGTCAGCGCGCATGCCGGGAGCTGCAGGAGGGTCAGGCGTCCCGCCCAGTCACCGCCGTATGCCGCGGCGAAGTCTGCGTAGCTGATGCCGAGCTTCGTGCTACCCCCCTCGGCCGAAGCGACGGCCTTGAGGAGCACGCCCTTGACCCCGGCCTTCCGGGCTCGGCCTTGGTCCATCACCTGGATGCTCAGACTGGGAGTGGCGTGGACCTCCCTGCCCACCGCACCGAGGGTGACGGGCAGGCCGCCCGGCCGGGCCTTGGCCGAGCCGTTGTCGGATACCGCCAGGCGCGCGGTACCGGCCTTCGGCCACGTCACCTTCCTGGCCTGGTCGCGGCGCGCCGCCTCGGCGGCCGAGCGGTCTGCCGCCTCGCTCTCTTTCACCAGAGCGGCAGCCCTGCGGTCCATCTTCGGAGAGAGGGGTATGACCTCGTCCGCCCGCGGGGCCTCCAGCTTGGGTCTGCCGAGCCCTTTGGCTTCTGACTCGAACGTGACCGGTGACAGCAGTCCCGGCACCAGCGACAAGCCGGCCACCGCGGCGACGCGCCCCAGCCAGCGGCCTCTCCGCGCTCTACTTCCGACTAAGACACCACGGGCCGACACGATCCGTTTCACTCCCCGTCCCCATCGCATGCGGTCCGCACCGCGCTCGTTGTCCCGCCTCGTCGGCCGTCCGTCACGGCGGCCGGGTATCACGAGTGCTCCAGTGGTCCGGCATCCAGGACCTGCGAGCGAATCTGTTCGGCGCTCATGGCCCCCGCCCAGATCCTCAGCTCCTCCACGGCCCCGGGCAGATAGTGGGCCGTGCTGCCGCTCCCGGTCCCCCGGCCCAGGGCCAGCTCACCGGTGCCTTGCTGTTCGGCCGTGAAACCGGCCCGGTCCAAAGACTCCTGGTCGGAATCCCCGACGTACAGGTGCACTTTCCCGTACCGGGTCTCGGTCTTCTCCGGGTCATCCGGGTCGGTCCATTCCCATGCCTCCTGGGCGTCGAAGGTCCCCGTCACCTGCACCCAGGTGTCCAGCTCGGCGTTTTCCTCTCCGGGTACGGAAGCGCTCTGGGTCGCCTTGCCGGTGCCATCGACGCTTGTGCGGGTGAAGCGCCATCGGTAGGTGTCTTCCGCGGGCTTGGTCACCCACAGCGCCCAGGACGATTCGGTGCCCGTCCGCTGCCCGGTCACCTGGGCTTCGTAGCCGATGGGCTTGCCGGAGAGCTTGGCACTGTCGAGGCGTACGCGAGCCGAGGCCGTGAAGGAACCGTTCTCGTCGAGCACCGGTCCCGTCGTGGAGGCGTAGCCGGAGGTTCCGTCCAGAAGCAGCGCGTTGTCGTCTTCGTTCAATGTGGCCCCGGTAGAAGACAGCTTCATCGCGGCTGCCGGGTATGGAGTGCCTTCGTCGATCTCCGTTCCCTTTGCGGCGGAGGCGTCCCACATGGCCACCAGTTCGTTGGGCGGCGCCTCGCTTCCCATCAGCCGGGCCTCTGTGCGGATCTCGTCCGCGGTCAGCACGCGCTGCCAGAGGGCCGTTTCGTCGATGCGGCCGTGGAAGTACTCACCGTACGTACCCCCCACCTTGGATCGGCCGAACTGCAGGCCGCGGTTGGCGGTCCACGGCTCGTAACCGGCCGCCGCTTTCGACAGCACCACAGGGTCGCCTTGTGGTCGCCCGTTGAGGAACAACTGGATGGTGTCGTTCGACTTGTCGGTATCGCCCTTGGTGTCGAAGACTCCGGCCAGATGTGTCCAGACCTTGAGCGGAGGGTTCTGCGCGTTGGCGAAGGAGCGGATGTATGTGGGGTCGTTGCGGTCCTTGTCCGTACGGTTGAAGATCCACTTCTTGTATGTGGAGGAGTAGTACAGGGTGAAGCCGGAACCGTCTTCTCCCGGCTCGGTCAGCACCACCCTGTTCTCGGTGGAGTCGGTGAGGTACGCCCAGGTCGAGACAGTGAATGAGTCCTGGGTGTTCACTGCCGCCGTGGATGTGGCGGCATATCCGCTGGTGGCCGAGGAGTCGTTCAGCCACAGCGAATAGTCGGCGTCGCCCCGCCGCCCGAAGGTCGACCAGCCCGTTCCCGCCTCGTCGTAGAGGGTGGCGTCATGCCGGGTCCCCTCCGTGGCACTGTCGACGGCCTTGGTTACACCGGAACCCGGTGCCCCGTCCGCGAAGTGCCATCGGCCTACAGGGCCCGCGGCCGGCGCCACAGCGAAGGTGAACTCCGCGGGGGTACCCCAGCGATTGCGTACGTCCTTGGCCTCCACGGACAGCACCTGGGTCCCGGACAGTGGCGGAGTGACATTCAAGGTGATCCGTGCTCCGGCGCTCTGTTTGGTGTTCGCGGCCGTCGTGGTCAGCAACCGCCAGCGATAACCTGTGATGTCCGTATCGGCGGCGTTCGGCTTGACGGAGAACGTGCCGGCCACACCGGGGCCACCCATCCCCACGCACTGGTTCGGCTGGCACTCGGTGTAGGGCTTGCCCGCCGTGATCTGCGGTGCCTTCGGAGCGGTGGAGTCGATCTTCAGGTAGCACCAGGAGGAGTAGGACGAGAACAGATCACCCGACTTGCCGCCGTAAGCCCAGTGCGACTGCGTCCGCGCCTTGTAGCGGTACAAACCACCGTCGGCCCGGTCCGTTGTGCGCATCTTCTCCAAGGTGCCATCCGGGTCCCAGCCGCTGTCCGGTCGGTAGCCGCTCCACACCTTGTCCCATGCCCCGTCGTCCTGTTTGCGCTCCATCCAGAACTCGGCCTGGAGCGAGCCCTTGTCCTCGCCGCTCTTCGGTTGCGTTCTCGTCTGGACGCGTGCCTGGACCATCGGATCCTTGCGGGTGACGACCAGCGGATCCGAGGAGGACGTCCTGCAGTAACCGGAGGTCCCGTCCCCCGGAATCACTCCCACCGAGGTGGGCACACCGGGTCTGGGAACGTAGGTGACCTTCAGAGTCGCGTTGTCCTCGAATCGCTTCCATGCGGTGGCGTCGGTTTCGTCCTTCGCACGCAGCATCAGCGTGAGCCGAGAGATCTTGCCGTCAGCGAAGGACCTGACCGTACTCGCGAGGTTCTCGTCCGACTCGTCGGGGTTGTCGTTGAACTCGATCCACGCGTCGGGCTGTTCCGGACTGCAATTCTTGCCCCGCCCGGCGGAAACATAGCGATCGCCCATCTGATCGAGTTGCCTGGGTCCCGGCCAGCGCGTGCCCTCGGAGATGTTGTCGGTGCGCTCCAAGTCCACCCAGTGCGGATCGCAATCGAATGACCATGTCTCGTGAGCGCGGAAGGTCGCATCCAGCACGTACTTCCCGACGAGCTTTGATGGCGCGAACTCGAAGTACATTCGGTCCACGTAGCCGGCCCCGCAGTAGTAGCCGTTGGCGCTGCCGCACTTGCCGACTCCGAGACTGCCGTCGAACTGCCAGAATCTGTCCCCGTCGGACGAGAGCTTGGTGCGCTCCGAGGCGCCGAGGCCGACTGGCGGATCGATGTAGACCGGGTAGACAGTCTTGTCTCCGCGCAACAACCCGAGGTCCGGCTTCACGATCACCGCACCGTCCTGCACTGTGACGGGCAGTACTGCGCTGGCATCGCCATTGCCGGGCCGCGTTTGCGGACCTCCCTCCTCCGGTGCCGTCGTCACCAGGGCTTTCGGGGCCTTCGGACCGTCCGCGGCGAGGCCCTCGGCGTCTCCGGCCGAGTCCCACATCTGGCCGGCCGGGCCCTTGAACACCGCGTTGCCGTCATCATCCATCGCACGCAACCCGCCACCCGCGCCGGGAGCGGCTTCAAGCCCGACCCCGGATACCGACAACTTGATCTGCTCAAGGTCGGGATTGGCGGCCGCCTGAGCCGTCCGCACGACGAGAACCTGGCGATAGCCCTCTGCCGTCGCTGTCAGCTGAAGGTCCACTCCGTCCAGCACATCCGGATACGTGGCAGTGGACCCGTCCAGCCTCGGCGCAGGAAGTTGCCCAGGCCAGGAAAGGCGAATCGTCTTACCAGCCGTTCCCAGACGCAGGAGCTCGGCGTCACCACCCCCGGAGAACGCCAGGTCGACCACCACACTCCTGGGCCCGACACTGCCGTCAGAGCGGCGCTCCAGCGTGGTGTCGACATCACGCCATGATCCGTCGTCCGCTCTCACTCGCTGCGGGACCGAGGACTGCTCCAGCGTGAACGTCCCGTCCGGGTTTGCGAAAGTCTGCGAGTACTCGGCTCGCTGGGCAGTCACCTCCACAGGCTCACCCGATGCAGCTGCTCGCTCCGATGCGCTCAGCGCCTGTGCCACGGGTAACGCATCCGCAGTTGCAACTGGTAACAAGACCAGCGATACGGCGACGATCGCCGCGGCAGACGCCCCCGCGACGGCGCGACGCGCCGCACTCATCCCACCGCCGCGTACGCGACGACTCCACCTCAACCCCACAGTCCCCACCCCGGAGTCACAGAATCTTCATATGTGTGACGAAGTAGATCCAACATAAAGGCACAGCGTCAAGAGTGATCCGCGTGCCTCATGGCGCCTGGGAGCGATTTCCAGCTACCCAGCGCCCATGCGAGAAGCCTTCGGCTGGCCACCACATCTCTTCGTGCGGGCGACGTGTTTGATCGTGTAGGAGCACGCGCGGAACTGGTGAGCACTGCGGTGTGACGGTCCGCCGCGCGATTGGTCTACGTACGCGTGGCCAGCATGTTCGTGGCGCTGCGCCTGAGGATCGCCCCCACTATCTTGATTCGCTTGGCACACTATTTCCTGACAGTCACACTCTGTGAGTGCCGGGAATTATGTCACCCGGGCTGACCTGCTGGTTCGGATCTGCCAGACCTCAGGAGCAGCCAGCCGTTCTGAGGCACCATGCCGGTCGTGGCGATAAGGCTGATCTACCTGCTCGCCTGCCAGACCTTCCAATGGCTTGCCCTGCTTGCCCGCTCAGATGCCTCAAAGGACACAGAGATTTTGATGCTCCGGCATCAACTCGCCATCGCACAACGCGCCCAGCCACGGCCGCGCTTCTCCCGGAGCGACAGGGCTGTCATGGCAGCACTGCTCCGGCTCGTCAGCAAACAGCGGCGTACCCAGGTGGCCTTGCTGGTCTCTCCGCGATCGGTCCTGCGCTGGCACGCACGGCTCATCGCCTGGAAGTGGACCTACCACTCCCGTCGTCCGGGTCGGCCACCGAAACCAGAGGCCCTGCGGCAACTGGTCGTGCGTTTGGCGCGGGAGAACCCTGGATGGGGATACCGCCGCGTTCACGGAGAGTTCGGCGGCCTGGGGCACAACGTCGCCGCCTCCACCGTCTGGTCGATCCTGAGGGAGGCCGGGATCGACCCGTCGCCACAGCGTACGGACCGCTCCTGGGCCACCTTTCTCAAAGCCCAGGCCTCCGCGATCGTAGCCACCGACCTGTTCCACATCGACACGGTCTTGCTGCGGCGCTGGTTCGTGCTGTTCTTCATCAACCACGGCACCCGGCGGGTGCACATCGCAGGCATCACCCGACACCCGACCGGACCCTGGATCACCCAGCAAGCGCGCAACTACCTCATGGACCTCGGCGACCACGCCGAGTCGGTCAGATTCCTCATCCGGGACCGCGGCGCATACTTCACCGACACCTTCGACGCCGTCTTCCATGTAATCGGCGTACACGTCCTTCCGACACTGCCCCGGATACCCCGGATGAACGCCATCGCGGAACGCTGGATCGGATCATGCCGCCGCGAGGCGACCAACCGCGTCCTGATCACGGGAGAGCGCCACCTGCGCCTCGTCGTCAGTGAGTACGCGGAGCACTACAACCAACACCGGCCACACCGATCCCTCGGACAACGGGCGCCGGGCCTACTCACCGAGCCCGAATCACCCACCGCCATCGACAACACTCGCATCCATCGACGCGATCGACTCGGCGGCCTCATCCACGAATACACGCAGGTCGCATAGGGGTGACACAGGTTTCCGGCACTCACAGGCTCCCGCCGGAGGACACCGAGCGAAGGACGGAGCTGCTGGTGGACCAGCTCGCCATGCTCTGACGCACCGTCCCGGATGGCACACGGCTGGTCCTCGGGCCCCGCTGCCTGCCTGCGGCATCGCTTCCGGCCACTCGCGCCAACACGGCGCAGCCGCGGATCGCCGGCCCCGTACCCCCGACGGGGCACCCGGCCCGGAAGCTGCGGTGCTCATTGATCACGACTCGATACGCACCCTAGGAC